>JBCCJR010000053.1:0-18643 GCA_039045805.1 Cyanobacteria bacterium P01_C01_bin.118 | reverse complement strand
GCCTGAACAATCGAGCGAGGCGCTTGTTCTCCCTGAACGATAGCCGGCGATAGCAGCACCCGTAATCCCGGATGTCTCTGGGTAAAAGTCTGTTGAATGTCTCCCCACGCAGCGGCTTGAGGAGACGTGACTACTGCAATACACTTTGGTAAAGACGGCAGTAGACGTTTGCGCTCGATGTCAAACAGTCCTTCACTGGCCAAACGATTACGCAGCTGGCGATAGCGTAATGCCTGTAGACCTGCACCAGCAGGCTGTACCTGCCAGGTAGTGAGTTGATAGCTACCGCGTTTAGGATAGACCTTGAGTTGACCTAATACTACGACCTGCTCTCCTACTGTCGGCAGTATACTCAGTTTGGGTAATTGACTGCGCCAGACAACAGCATTTAACGTGGCTGATCCATCTGGCTCTTGCAGCGAAAAAAAGCAGCCGCTGCTATGGTTGCGAGCACTGGATACTTCGCCAATAATCCAGATGTTGCGTAGGTTATCATCCCCCTCTAACAGTAGTTGGATGTATTCGGTCACACCCGCCACACTGACTGCTTTAAAGTCCAATGTATCTGCTGTTGTCATGGTTATGGCTCAACAGTAATAGTGTATTTGTACAATTTAAAGGGAATTTTAATAGTACATTTGTATGTTTTCCGGGTACAATCTCAAAGTATGGGCACGATGTACTTATTAGAACGTTAACCGAGCGTTCTCTACAACGATGGTTGACGTCCAGTCCATGGGCGTACAGTGCGCTTATAATTGCTGAACTTGGCCACCCTTATCTAAATCTCAGGCAGCATGGCAAAAACATCCACCGAAAATAACGAGCGCAAAAAAGCCTTAGACATGGTGCTCAATCAGATTGAGCGTAACTTTGGTAAAGGTACCATTATGCGTCTGGGGGATGCACAGCGCATGAAGGTGGAGACCATCCCCACTGGAGCCATGACATTGGATTTAGCCTTGGGTGGGGGATTGCCTAAGGGACGAATTATCGAAATCTACGGTCCGGAAAGTTCCGGTAAAACCACGCTAGCACTGCACGCCATTGCGGAAGCTCAAAAAGAGGGTGGAGTCGCTGCATTTGTAGATGCTGAGCATGCGTTAGATCCTGTGTATGCTGGCGCGTTAGGTGTGAATATTGATGATCTGCTGGTGTCTCAGCCTGATACCGGTGAAGCCGCCTTAGAAATTGTGGATCAACTGGTGCGTTCCTCGGCCATTGATCTAGTAGTGATTGATTCTGTGGCGGCCCTTGTGCCAAGGGCCGAGATCGAGGGAGAAATGGGTGATTCCCATGTGGGCTTGCAGGCCCGTCTGATGAGTCAGGCTCTACGCAAAATCACCGGTAATATTGGTAAATCTGGCTGTACCGTGATTTTTCTCAATCAGCTTCGGCTTAAAATTGGCGTCACATACGGTAACCCAGAAACCACCACTGGTGGTAATGCACTCAAGTTTTATGCTTCAGTGCGTCTAGACATTCGCCGTATTCAGACCTTGAAAAAAGGCAACGATCAATTTGGTATTCGCGCTAAGGTCAAAGTTGCTAAAAATAAGATTGCTCCTCCTTTCAAGATTGCCGAATTTGACATCATTTTTGGTGAGGGTATTTCCACTCTGGGATGCATAGTTGATTTGGCAGAAGAAAATAATATCCTTACTCGAAAAGGAGCCTGGTATAGCTATAAAGGCGACAATATAAGCCAGGGACGGGATAATGCGATTCGCTATCTAGTCGATAATCCCGAGGTTACAGTCGATATCGAGCAGCAGCTACGTCAAATGCTGGAAATTTCTGGAGGAGCTGCTGCTGAGCCAGTCGATGAACCACCGGTAGAAGAAAAAACAAAGACTACCCGGAAGACAAAGGAAAAAGCCTCATAGCCAGAGGCTAAATCGTTAGAATTACCTATTAGCGTCTAAAAAAGACGGCTTATTCAAGGTAAGCTATCTTTTTTGAATGTTTAATCAGTGATTATGTAGGAGCTGGCGTTGAGGCTTCCTAATTGAGGGTTCTACCGTCTTCTGTGCTAGCGGTTTCCGGTATGTCCGTAGGTGCTTGGTCACTGCCGCATTGATAAAAATGAAACAAAGAGCCGCCAATGCGGATGCGATCGCCATCGCGTAATGCATAGACCCTCTGTAACTTTTCACCATTTACATAGGTTCCATTAGTACTTTCCAGATCGGATAGGATAAATCCTTGTTCTGGGCTGTACTGTAGAGCTGCGTGACATCTCGATAGTCGCTTATCTGGCACTGCAATATCTGACTGTCTGGGATCACGACCAATCGTCCAAAGCCTATCTTTTGAATAAAAATTTTTAGATTTGCCAGTGGTTAAGTTACTGACGATATAGACTTGCTGTTCGCAAATCATGCTTTGAATATAGTTGGCTATGGGGAGTTGAGTATTGACATCAGCGGCAAGCATGTCATCTAACAGCTTGCGATCATGTTCATACAGCTTAGAAAAAGCTTGAAATAAGCCCAGCTTAGATTCAACTTCTGCGTCGTCGTCCGCAGAGAACATCATTCGATATTCAGCTAGGTTGTTTGGATAAACCATAAATGTTCAAATAGAACGTTTTCTTTGAGCTCCATTGAGTAGGTGACGATATGGATTTGAATGAAATGGATCTCCAGCTTTAGTATTCTTCAGGAACTCTGTAATAAGCGTGACACTACAGTATTTCCATAAAACCTTGAAGTTGACCGGAGATATTATGAAAAGATGATTAATCTTCCGGATATAAAGACTATTTAGTAGTCAGTTTTTTAACAATTTCTCAACAGCCATTGAGAAAGCTTTACTACTGTGAAAACTAGTATTTAGAACTGTTGCCAGGCTTCAGGCTAAAGCTAACCTAAGAATTCTGCTAGTTCACGATTGACACTGTTGGGGGCTTCTTGCTGAATCCAATGGCCACAGTCAGGAATAGACCGTCTAATCACGATTTTGTCAGATAAACCTGGTGAAAATATACCTGTTGTAGGAACCAGGTTATCGTCCTCGCCCCACATCACTAAGGTAGGCGCTTCTAACGGTAAACTTGATACCCGTGATGAGATAGTCCATTCGGGGAGCCAACCACCCAGATTAAAGCAGTGACGAGCGTGTTGTAAAAGAGCTGGGATCACACCTGGCTTCTGTAAAGCAGCCTGGTATAAGTCAGCATTTATTTGATTAAATGAGCTTTTTCTAACAACTTGTTGTTGAAACAAATAACTTATCAAAGAGGATAAATTATCTCTGATTAACCACTGGGGTAATCCTGGGGTTTGTAACGCTAATAAGTGCCAGTTGCGTTGTGCATGCTCCCAGCTTTGGGTGATCCCATCAGTCAGAAGGCTTTGCCATCGTTGAGGCGTACTGAGAACTGCTAACTTATCAACTTTAGTAGGGAAATTTCGAGCAAGGTGCCAAGCTATAGTGCCACCCCAATCATGACCAACAACGTGTGCTTTATCATAGCCCAGCTGTTGGATTAGTGCAGAGATATCGGTACTCAGAGTATCAAGATCGTAACCATTACGAGGCTTATCAGAGTCGTTATAGCCTCGTAAGTCTGGAACAACGACCTTAAACCGTTTAGATAGATAAGGAAGCTGATGACGCCAGGAATACCAAAACTCAAACAAGCCATGAAGCAGAATCAAAAGCTTGCCGTGACCCTGGGTCACATAGTGAAGCCTGACGGAATTTGTTTTAACGTATCTGTGTTCCCAACTCAAGAGCGCGGCCCAAACAATAAACAATCAGACAAAAAAGCAAATGTAGCGAGTAGTAAACGCGCGCTTTCATCCACTATTTCGTTTGTATCACAAGTTACTAAAGATTAACCTGCGGTAGTTTGGAGCGTAGCCTAGGCTGAACGATAGGCAACCTGATATTCCACAGGCTGAATACGATATTTCACTAGATTGGCTAACTCTTGAAGCTGATTAATAGCTTCAGCACCTTCTAGCTTCATCAATTCTCGATCATCACGCATCTCCGTCCAAGTAATGCCATAGTCTGAGACTAGAAACCGGATTAAATGATCATTACCAAGACTGACCATAAACGAAGCACTGTTGAGCTGATCACCGCAGGTGTAACAGGACGCTAGGTAACCTTGATTTTCAAGGACAATTGCTAGCGCTTTTAGGTTTAGGACCAAATCTTTTACGAATTGGCGGTGCTGCTCTGCAAGTCGAACAAACATTTACGTTCTCCTTCCCACCGGTCACATTGTAAGGTTGAATCTTAAATTTTACTTAATGTTTTTTATAAACTGTCTAATTAGTTCTTCTTAACCTTCAGTCTTGGTGGGGATAGTTCAGGTAGAAAAATCATTGATTTGATTGATATGAATGCTTGCGGACTAGAAAAGTTGCAATGCGTTTATCGATTCGTATTAGCCGGATTCAGAGCTTTACATAAGCTTGTGTTTTACCTCTGATCGTCTTGAATGGCAGATGCTTTTACTCAAGTTACCCAACTAATCAACTAAGATGGCACTCTTATTAGAAATGCTTTCTGTCGTCAACTAATTTGTAAGAGCCCTTAACTTTAAACTCAGATATTCTAAGATTCACGCTGTTCTAAATTAGTCATTAAATGTTGACATTAGCCACACCATAGCTACCTTAAGCTTATCTGTCCAGGCAGAAGGTCTCCTTTGTAACGGTTTTGCTAAAAAGTAGACGTTTTTTGGGAGCAGCTAGGCAAATTTGCTTATTCAGAAAGTGTCCACCAGCTAAATGCTGGACCAATAAATCTCACGGTTAGCCATAGGAGGATCATTAAAATAATTCCAGCCCATGCGCCGCGGGTGCTCCAGGTGACAAATGCTGCGGACTGTTGCTTGGTAATGGGGAGCCAAGGAAAAAACCGTTCAGGTTGTCCATAATCTTTGCCTAGCTTTTCCTGTCGTCGTTTAGCTTCTCCCATGGTTCTCGCTTACTCTGCGGTTGGCCTAGATTATAGCGTTTGGTTTACAGGTGGTAACCAGCTGGGGTCTAAATAGGTGCTTTGAGCAATGGGGTTCAGGGTCTTGATGATGGTACGCCCATAGCTACGGTGATTGACCCGGTTGTCAAGCAGAGCGACCTTACCCTGATGTGCGCTGATAGGTGCGATCGCAAGCTGCAGAGTTTGTAATGCAGTTGGTAGTAAAAATAATCGGAACCAATCCTGACGCAATCCTTTGTAATAGGTAACTTGCCCAGCTACCAAAGGGTTTTCTAGGGATGGGATAGGCAACGTAGTGATAATCAATAAGCCGGGGGATGGGCAGCGTAGACGATAGTCCTGCCAAAATTCCCAACCGGTAACTAAAATGCCATTAACCGATAGCTCATCTCGTTCAACTTGGACCCGTGAGCCATATTCAGCCGCCAGGATAGAACCAACTTGAGCCTTAAGGGGTGTATCACCTACCAGGATGATGGTTGGTTGGTTGCGTGTGTCTGGCAGCTGCAGCAAATGGCGAATTTCTTGCAAAATCGCATTGGGAAATTGGCTGCTGTTGGGCATTGGTAGCCGGTCTGGCGTGTATAGCTCAATGCCATCCTGTTGGCGATCTGGTGTGAACTTTAGACAAGTTAGCTCTTCTAAGCCAAGACGCTGACGATAAATCTCAGCTCGCCTTGATTCGTCTACTGCAGCCCCGATCAGTATTACAGGCTGGCGTCGCCAGATGGGGGCCATCATGGCTGATAAATTGACGGGGGCACAGCGGAGGGATAGTTGGCCGGATTCACGATTGAGCTGTAACCATGTCATGCCATCTTCCTGCAAGAGCTGCTGGTGAAACTCACGCCAGGCAGTAGGCAGGGCGTCAAGACCCAAGGGAGTATCTGCTAGCTGGCCGTATAGGACGGTGAGTAAATGTTGTTCTTCGCTGTCAGCTAAATAGCAGCTATAAGGATTGTCTGGATGTTGAAAGGCTAAATGGGTGAGCTTAACGCGCAAATCTCGAATACTGGCCTGTTGGGTGGGATAGGCCAATCCCAGTTGATGCCAATCTGCATCCTCTAGTTTGCACGTGAGCTGATGACGCACCCAGTCAATTAAGGGATCAACGCCGTCAATCACAGTGACAATATTTTCAGGAAAAGCAGGAGCTTCTGTCTGTAGTTTGTTCGTGGTGTCGAGCTGAGCGGACAGCCAAGCCTTGGGCGTAGTGATTAAAATACCCTGGAAACCTTTGTAAGGCCAACGTTCACCGACATGAATGGACTTGATGGTGGGCAAGGTTTGCAACAGCGTGGGAATTGCGTCCTGGACGAGCTGCTGATGGATGGTGTAAGGCACCACCAGCACAATCGGTCCAGGCCATACTAACGCAGGCATCAAGTAGCTTAACCGATAGTGTCCTCGATACGCTGCAGTACTCCCGGTTTGTAGCAGGGCACTGCGCCCCAGACGTAAAGCTCTAGCCACCAATCTTGCCATGGTCAGATGATGGGGCCACTGCGTATGACCCTGCTGACGTAAAAACTTGCGAAGTAGTTGGTGGACCTCTGCCTCAATCACGTTGGCGGTGACTCTCTATAATGTCTGCTGCTGTAACTGATTAGATATTCCCTGGGACTAAGCTGTGTCTCATTGTGACATACTCCCCTGGGGTGTTTGGTTGATCGGCGGCAGACGATGTCTGGCGGTCTAATCGTTGCTCTCGGTTCCATCGCTGTTCTATTGGTTTTTTCTTTATGTCACTGTTGCATGGTTCAGCATCCCAAACCACGGTTGGGATTGTTGGTTTGGGATTAATCGGTGGTTGTTTAGCGATCGATCTAAAGCAGCTGGGGTATACCGTCTACGGAGTGGCGCGTCGTTCTGCCACGGTAGATGCTGCCATCGAACAGGGGATGGTGACCCATGCAAGTTCTGATCTTGCCCTGATGACGGCAGCGGATGTGGTGTTTGTTTGTACACCAATGGCCGCGATTGTGCCTATGGTGCGTCAGCTGGCAGACCTATTGTCGCCGTCCACAGTAGTTACTGATGTGGGCTCTGTGAAAGGGGGGATTGTGGCAGATGCAACGGCATGCTGGCCTAATTTTGTCGGGGGACATCCGATGGCGGGCAAGGCTGAGGCAGGGTTGGCGGCGGCTGAGGCAGGATTGTTTCAACAACGTCCCTATGTGATTACGCCGATTGAAACGACGCAATCAGATGCGATAGATATGATGGTTGCGATCGCTACTCAATTGGGCAGTCAGCTGTATACAGCTACCCCCACGGCTCATGATCGCGCAGTGGCGGCTATTTCCCATCTTCCCGTCATGGTCAGTGCTAGTTTGCTCCATGCCTGTTTGAGTGAAGCCGATCCTCATGTCAAAACGCTGGCTCAAAATCTAGCCAGCAGTGGTTTTTGTGATACGAGTCGCGTGGGGGGCGGTAATCCTGAGTTGGGAGTCATGATGGCTCAATACAATCGCTCAGCGTTGCTCCAATCGCTGCAACAGTATCGAACTCAGCTAGATGCCACCATTAAACTGATTGAAACCGACCAGTGGGCTGATTTGCAGCAACGGTTGAGCATGGCTCAGCAGGAGCGACCCAAATACCTTTAAGCAGCTATGCAGATTGCTTTCCCTCAGTCTCAGCCATAATCACCGGCTCCTGATACAAAATTGTAGTGAAGGTAACCGTAGAGCCAAGACCTTCCCCCATACTAATAAACTGTACTTTACCCCCCATAGCTTCGATCAGACGTTGAGAGATAGCCAAACCTAACCCTGTGCCACCGTACTGACGGGTGCGTTCACCATCCACTTGGCTAAAGGTTTGAAAGAGACGATTTTGTTTTTCTAGGGATACCCCGATGCCGGTATCTTCTACGCTGATTTTGATATGCCCTGGCCACACACGACCCTGGAATCGGAGGCTCTGAGGTTTAACTTCAGCTCGAATGGTGACGCCTCCTTCGGGAGTAAATTTAATGGCATTGCCGATCAGGTTAAGTAAAACTTGTAAAATCCGCTGATAATTGCCATAGAGCTTGATTTCATCAAGGGTGGCAGGCATTTTCATATCGAAGTACAAACCGCGCTGCTCTGCTTGGGGACGAGTGAAATTCTCCACATCGCAGAAGAGTTCCTGCAGGCTAATGGCGGTTAGATCAATTTCCATCTTGCCTGCTTCGATCTTGGCAATATCGAGCACATCGTTAATCAGGTTCAGCAGGTGCAGGGCGGATTTATGGGCTTCCTCGATAAATTCTTCTTGTTCCTCAGGATCATCGGCCATCCCATCTAGAACTAGCCTCAGGAAGCCGATCATGCCGTTGAGCGGTGTGCGTAGTTCGTGGGAGGTGTTGGCTAAAAATTCACTCTTAAGTCGAGATGCTTCCTCTGCATAGCGTCTGGCTTCTTCTAGCTCATCATTCTTTTCGATGAGTTTTTCGTTAACCTTTTGCAGATCGTCAGCCAGAGTACGGCTAGCCTCAAATAGTTTGGCATGGGCGATGGCAGTGCCCACCTGATCTGTCAGTTCATTAACCAGTTCAATTTCTAAAGGATGCCAGGGTCGATTTGGTGGCATCTGTAGAAGCAGGACACTGTTGGGCTCATCGCGATAGCAAGTGGCAACGGTCAAAACTGTGTAAGGGCCAGAGTCCTTATCTTCGCGATCAAAGTCTGACAGTACGGGTTTTAGGGTGTTGATGGTGTAGCGAAAATCTTCTTTGTCCTGCAGATCAAAGGTTTGTCCTAAACACGGTTCTAGTTCCGGTTGATGAAACTCGGCTACTACATCCAAGGTTTGCATCGCAACTGAGTAGTTGCAGACCAGGCAACGGTGCAAATCCAGTAAGTTCCCCAACCCATCAACAGTTTGTTGCCAGATGGTTTTGAGTTCCAGGGTTTTACGGATCTTCGATGCGATATTGGTCAGAACACCATGGTAGTTGGAGAGGTTTGCGCGGAGTCCGGCTTGAGCATTGGAAGGATGCTCGACCATGATGCCCATCGTACTTAAATGGGCTGGCATTGTACTGCCCCCAGCAACGGTCAAAATAGACCCCTGACCTTTTAGACATTTTTGACCGGGAGCCTCAGGCCATTCAGTGACGCTCAGGCTAAAGTCCAGACCGACAGGATGGGGGCCACAGCGTATGACACACTGAAACTGTTGAGGTTCGCCATTTTGCAATACCTGCTGAACCCGTTTGAGATAGGGAGCGATGGCAACCGGACCAAATAATCTACTGATAGATTCGTGGAGATAGCGATCAGGATCTTCTTGAATGGTTTCGGGCCAGTGAATAGCAACAATGCGACCACGGGAGTCGTGAATAACCTGAAGGGATGAATTATCAACTGTTGCTGGAACGATCATAGAGTCTGAGTCAGCTTTCACTTGCGATCGCATAATCTGGCAGAAATTATGAGCCCTATCTTTAACTGCTTACGAGTTTTCCCTGTCTAGATCCGAAACATCTATACCAACATTAGTTTGCAAATACTCTGCAAAAGCACCTGCCGTCCTTAATTATGAACTTATTTTGCCCCTTATTTGCAGCTGTCTTGAACATACCCACCCTTTTATAGGGGATTACGGCTGCACTTTCATCTTGTCATGGGATTCATCAATGGTCATCCCTTTGAGTTGCTCTTTTCAGGATTGTTAGTGGGCAGCCTGTTAGGGTTCTGATACAAAGCGTCCCAAATGTCCCAACGCTTATTGTTCTGTCAACTGTGTCGATCAGCTCAAGAAAGAGCAAAGTATTGAAGCAAAGCATTAAGATAAGCTAAGCGCTTCTATGATCCATCCTCCGAATATTTTCCTTCCATGACCGACGCACCCGTTTCCCGTATTCGTAATTTTTCGATTATTGCCCATATCGATCATGGAAAGTCAACGCTGGCTGACCGGCTGCTGCAGGAAACTAAAACTATCAGTGAGCGGGATATGAAAGCGCAGGTCCTCGACACCATGGATTTGGAACGGGAACGGGGCATCACTATTAAGCTCCAAGCGGCTCGCATGAACTATAAGGCTGAGGATGGTGAGCAGTATGTGCTGAATTTGATTGATACTCCTGGACACGTTGACTTTTCCTATGAGGTATCTCGTGCTCTGGCTGCCTGTGAGGGGGCGTTGCTGGTAGTGGATGCTTCCCAGGGTGTGGAGGCACAAACGTTGGCCAATGTTTACCTGGCATTGGAAAATGATTTAGAAATTATTCCTGTGCTTAATAAGGTGGACTTGCCCGGTGCAGAGCCAGAGCGGGTCAAGAAAGAGATTGAGGATATCGTTGGTCTTGACTGTAGCAATGCTATTCTGGCTTCGGCTAAAGAAGGGTTGGGTATTACTGATATTTTGGAATCGATTGTCGAGACGGTTCCTGAGCCTGAAGATAATACAGAGAAACCTCTGCGGGCGCTAATTTTTGATAGTTACTACGATAGCTATCGCGGTGTGATTGTCTATTTCCGGGTGGTGGATGGGACGTTGAGTCGTCGCGATCGCATCCGTTTGATGGCTTCTGGCAAAGAATACGAAATCGACGAGTTAGGCGTACTCTCACCCCACCAGGTAGAAGTAGACGAACTCCACGCTGGAGAAGTAGGGTATATCTCCGCATCTATCAAAGCGGTAGCTGATGCCCGTGTGGGTGACACCATTACCCTGGTCAAGAAAAAAGCAGAAGAACCCCTGCCCGGTTACGTGGAAGCAAATCCCATGGTCTTCTGTGGTCTTTTCCCCACCGATTCTGACCGCTATGAAGATCTGCGTGAGGCCCTCGAAAAATTACGCCTCAATGATGCGGCTCTGCAGTATGAGCCGGAAACCTCTAGCGCCATGGGCTTTGGTTTTCGCTGCGGTTTCCTAGGGTTGCTGCATATGGAAATTGTCCAGGAGCGGCTGGAGCGGGAATACAACTTAGATTTGATCACTACGGCACCTTCAGTGGTCTATCGTGTTACCACCATTGATGGCGAGGTCCTCAACATCGATAATCCTTGCGAGTTGCCGGAGCCTCAAGCACGGGAAAAAATTGAAGAGCCCTATGTCAAGATAGAAATTTTTACCCCTGAAGAGTTTGTCGGTACGCTGATGGATCTATGCCAAACACGTCGCGGTGACTTTAAGGATATGAAGTACCTAACAGAAGGGCGTACTACACTGGTATACGAGTTGCCTTTGGCGGAGGTAGTGACTGACTTCTTTGACCAGATGAAGTCCCGCTCTCGTGGTTACGCCAGTATGGAGTATCAGCTAATCGACTATCGAGTGAATCATCTAGTGAAACTAGATGTCATGATTAATGGCGATAAGGTAGACCCGCTGGCAGCCATTGTTCACCGTGACCAGGCTTACTATGTTGGGAAAGCTTTAGCTGAGAAGCTCAAAGAGCTGATTCCTAGACATCAGTTTAAGATTCCGATTCAGGCAGCCATTGGCAGTCGCATTATTGCCAGTGCCAGTATTCCAGCTCTGCGTAAAGATGTATTGTCCAAGTGCTACGGCGGTGACATTTCCCGTAAGAAAAAGCTATTGAAAAAGCAGGCCAAAGGTAAGAAGCGACTCAAAGCCATTGGTACGGTAGATGTGCCTCAAGAAGCGTTTATGGCGGTTCTAAAACTCAATTAATCCTTGTGGCTCAGTTAGAGATTGCGTAACTGGTTTACTTGTTCGTCGGTCAGGGATAACAGCTCAGTTACCTGCTCTAAAGACATACCTGTTGCCAATAAATTTTGGGCTGCTTGCAATAGCTGGGCCTGAGATTGTTCTTTCGCCAGCCGTTCTTGCTCTTTCGCCAGCCGTTCTTGCTCTGTATCGGTCAAGAACCACGTTCCATGTTGATCACACCATCGGAGCCAGTGGCCGGGGACATCGTCAAATTCTCCCTGCCAAACACCCAATCCTGCATCTAGCTCTGTCAGCCAGATAGAACAGTTTCCAGGCTGCAGTGGATGTTCCTCATAGACGCCCCCCGTTAGCCGAAAATATCTCAGTTTCTGACTATGGCGACTGTAGACAATGTAATGGGGCACTCGTAGGAAACGCTCATACATTTCCAGTTTCTCAGGGGGCTGGTCATCCTCGGTTTTGGGGTCTAGGGTTTTATGCTCTGAAGCGGGTGATTGGGAAGTGTAAAAACGTCCTAAATCCCCCCGTTCTGTACCGGTTGATAAAAATTCAACCACAACGTACGGGGAAGCTCCCTCCTGCCAGGTGACATAGCTGCGACGTAGAGTATTTCCTTCATAGAGACGAGGCACTCCCACCACCAAAAACCAATCAGGGCGTTTATGCCAAAGCGCGTGATTAACGTCGTAATAAACATTTAAATCCGATGCGCTAAACCAATTTTCACGGCTGTAGTGTGGCAAATATAGGGTTCTGCTTAGCAACTGGGGTTGCAGGTCGTGAAATTCGTCAGGCAAACCGGGCTCCTCTGGATATTCGCTAGGCAGGTCATACATTGTTGGTAGAGTTTCACGGGGCGAACGAGGCGGATCGACCTGTGGCAGAGTATTTCCTGGCTGGAACCTGATCTTTGTACCGGACATAGGGCTATCAATGTTCTAAGCAAATTCTAAACCGCTTATTCTCTATTTGGCGTCCATCCAGTTTTTACCGGCGTTAATTTCCACCTTAAGAGGTACCGATAATTTCACAACGGATTCCATTGTTTTGGCGATCTTTTCTTCCAATGTTGGCCATTCATCTGGGGGAATCTCAAAGATTAATTCGTCATGGACCTGCAGCAAGAGTCTGGCTTGATACTCCTTGAGGACCTCATGGAGCTGAATCATGGCGATTTTAATGATGTCAGCACTGGAGCCTTGAATAGGCGCGTTAGCCGCAGCCCTCAACAGACCAGAATCATAGCCACCAGGACGTAGATGATCGAGGTCGATCTCATCCGGAGATTTACCCTTTAAGGGTTTCAGACTATTGCTGGAAAAGTTGAAATATCGGCGACGTCCCAAAATAGTTTCTACATAGCCATGGGCAATGGCTTCGCGTTGCATCTGTTGCAAGTACTCAAATATCCGGGAGTAGCGCTCGTTAAATTTATCGATAAATGATTTTGCTTCAGTGCGGCTAACGCCCATTTCTCGGGCAAAGCGGACGGCACCCATGCCGTAGATGACGCCAAAGTTGATGATTTTTCCCATACGGCGTTCGTCGGAAGTGATGTCCTCTTTATCCAGCAGTAATTGAGCTGTCAAACTGTGGACATCCTGACCCGTGCGATAGGCATCTACCAGGACGGATTCTCCACTGAGATGGGTGAGGATTCTCAGCTCGATTTGTGAGTAATCGGCAGCCGCTAGCAGCCAACCTTCTTGGGGTAAGAAGGCTTGACGAATTTGACGGCTAAAGGCTGTACGGACTGGAATATTTTGTAGGTTTGGATTGGATGATGACAGTCGACCAGTGGCCGTTACAGCTTGATTAAAGTCTGTATGGACTCGGCCCGTATCGGCTCGTACCAGTTTTGGCAGCGCGTCCACATAGGTAGATTTCAGCTTAGATAATGTCCGATGGTTGACGATGCAGTCCACGATCGGATGATCGCCCTGGAGTTTCTCCAGCGTAGAGGCATCAGTAGAGTAACCGGTTTTGGTTTTGCGAGTTTTCTTTTTATTTAGGCCCAGCGTTTCAAACAGCAGAACGCTGAGCTGCTTAGGAGAGCTGAGATTAAATTCTTCGCCTGCATAGTCGTAGGCTTTGATTTGGAGTTCGTAGAGATCGGCTTCGAGCTGTTCTGAGAACTGCTTGAGGTAAGGTTCGTCGATGCGGATGCCAGTGGCTTCCATATCAGTGAGGACGGCTTCGAGGGGGACTTCGATGTCGCGGAATAGGGTTGCGATCGCATCCACCTGCTTCAACTCAGCCTGCAAAATTGGCACTAGTCGATATGTGTTGTGCACATCCCCACCGCAGTAGTTTGCCACCTCCTCAATGGCAATATCCGCGATAGTTTTACCCTTCGGTACCAGATCTTTATAGCTTTGTGCTGCCACATTCAAATAGCGCAGTGACATATCCGTCAGATTGTGGCTCCCCTCTGGATTGAGCACATAGCTCGCCAGCATCGTGTCAAATACCACACCGGTTAGTTCAATCCTCTGACGTTTAAAGACTGCTCGGTCATACTTTGCATTTTGCAAGGACTTTGGATAGTCAGCACTTTCTAAAATCGGCTTGAGTGCTGCCAGGACATCTGTCAGCGCTAGCTGCTCTCCTTCAATATGACCGACTGGAATATAGGCTAATTCATCTGAACCGTCTCCCCAACAGCAGCCGATTCCCACCAGGTCTGCATCGAGTGGATCAATGGCTGTGGTCTCCGTATCCCACGCTATCGGTGTTTCAGTATGTTTTTTGAGCTGAGCGATTAATATGCTTAATTGGTCAGCTGTAGTGATGATCTGCGGCTGAATTTCCACTGCCTCAACTTCACTGCTTGCATCCGTTTCTTCGGCAGTAAAAAAGGCCGTATCATCATCGTCAACCGGTGTAGTGGTCTTTGGCTTTGCTGCCACCTCACCACCAAAGGCTTCCTGCAACTTATTTAGGCGATTAATGAAATGCTGGAACTCTAGGTTTTTGAGCAGTGGGATAACCGTGCCCTCGTCAAAGCCCTCTAATTTGCAGTCGGCCAGGTCCACATCTAGCTCAATGTCTCTAACAATGGTGGCCAAAAATTTAGATTTTTCCGCATCGTCTTTGCCCGTTTCCAGCTTTTTCTTAACAGCCCCTTTCATCTCTGGGACAGCTTCATACACAGCCTCCAGATGCTGATGTTCTGTCAGCAGCTTGACGGCTGTTTTTTTGCCAATGCCTTTTACCCCTGGAATATTGTCCGAGGTGTCACCGCACAGGGCTTTGTAATCGATCACCTGATTGGGCTTAATGCCCAGTTTTTCCTCAACTTCCTGAATACCGTATTCCTTGGCCAGGCCGTTGGTGCGGCCAAAGGTGCTGCCTAGGTGCAGTACTTTGATGTGTTCGTTATCGTCAATCAGCTGGAACAGGTCCTGATCTCCGCTGAGAATTCTGACTGCATAGCCTTCCTGCTCGGCTTTAGTGGCCAACGTGCCGATGACGTCATCTGCTTCAAAACCTGGTGCTGTCAGAATCGGTAGTTTAAATCCTGCTAGCAATTCCTTTAGATTTTCGACGTCTTCCAGAAAATCCTCGGGGGCTTCAGGGCGTCCTTCTTTATAGCTATCGGCTGCTTCATGGCGAAAGGTGGGTTGAGCCAGGTCAAATGTCACAGCTGCATAGTTGGGTTTTTCTACCACCATCATGTCGCTCATGGACTTAAGAAAGCCAAAGCAGACGCTGGTGGGAATTCCCTTTGATGTACGTAACCCACCGTCGCGACTTTTGGCGTGGGCGTAGTAGGAGCGAAACGCCAGGGAGTGACCGTCGATGATTAGTAGAGTGGGTCTGTCAGAACTCAAAACACATATCGCCAATGCAGCTTTTTAATTATGGGGCAGTTTGGCAATAGGGGCACATATGCTTAAAAGCGTTTCTAGAAAAGGCTTCAGAAGAGGTTTGGCTGAAACAAAAATTTAGATTTTGGATGGCTCTTCTGTCTATTTTTCTCGCTTTTCTGCCCAGACTATTGATGCACCATACTTAAAAGTTTTTCGCGATCCTTGAGGTACGCCATAACCTACCTGAAAATTTCAATCCTGAAGATTTCAATCGAACTAACTCCCAATCTGAGCCAGCATTCCAGAGTAATCATCAGAAAACCTTTTACACAGGCAAAACCTTACCTCTTAAACTACCTGGACCATCCACACCGTAACGCTCCAACATCGTCGGCAAAATGTCATACAGATGAGCATTTTCCAAGACTTGTCCTCCCTTTGGCTGATTCGGGTCATGGAAAATCATCAACCCATACTGGGCATGATTTGCATCGTCCGGGCCAGTATCATTCCCTTTGGCATACAGTTCACCCGTACCGACGCTGCCTACTGACCGCCACGCCAGCCAGTCAAAATACACCAGCAAATCCGGAGCCATTCCCCGCACCTTCTGATAAGTCTCCTGGGGAATGTAGGCTTTAACCTCCATCGGTGACCCATCTGGATACGTAATCGCCTCTAGCTCGTGAATGAGCTGCTCACGCAATGCCTTAAACTCTCGCAGCGGGATTATTCCCTGAGGCTCTCTTCCCTGTACATTCAAAAAGATTCTTGCGTAGTAGCCACCTGCCCCCCACACCTTAGTCTTTTCCCAATCCACCTTTACCTTATCGAGTGCCATTGGCGCATTTGGTGTCTCTTTGAGTGTTAGATAGCCTTTATCCATCAGCCACTCATTGATGCAAATGCCCCCCATCAGCGGCTGGGCTCCATGGTCTGACACTACGAGCACGGCAGTCTCCTGATCGCAGTTCGCCAACAGCTGCCCTACTCGCAGATCTACATGACAGTAATAATCATGGATCGCCGTTGCAAAGGGCATCTCTGGCCCATAGTCAGGATGGCGCGGATCCATCGGCTTCCAAAAGGCATGGTGTATCCGGTCCACCCCCATATCTACCAGCATCAAAAAGTCCGGCTGGTCTTGAACAATTAGTTTTTCTGCCAGGGTAAACCGTTGATCACATAGTTTGTATATGTTAGCCAGAATCTCCGCCTTATCCTCCGAGCGAAACTCAGGCACATCCATCATAAAGTCAGGCAGCCAACCTTGGATCTGGTCCCCTAACTCGGGAGGATGAGTAAACGTTACCTGAGGACTAGGTGTTAAAAAACAAGACACCATCGAACCATTGACCGCATAGGGTGGTGATGTGCCCGGCACACTCAGAGCTGCCACAGTCCAACCGGCCTTCCCCAAATAATCCCACAATCGCGGAAACCGTACCGCCCGACCATCGGCAATGGTCATATCCTGATACGCTCGCGTTGCCCGATTACGAAACCCATAGATCCCTAGTTCGCCAGGGTCTCGTCCCGTCATCATACAGCTCCAGGCAGGTACCGTAATCGCTGGTATCGAACTCTCCAAACGACCGTAGCTACCCTGAGCCATCAACCGAGAAAGGTTAGGTAAGTCATCTCGCCACCGATCAAAAACAAGCGACGGCTCCATACAGTCGAGACCGATGATGATGAGGCGGGGAGAAGGTTGCATGGGAAAAGCAGGGGGAGCAAGGGGAGGGGGGAGCAGGGGAGAGGGGGAGAGAGAAAGCCGCAAACAAATAGTAGTAGGGTGGGCAGACAGCTTTAAACACCCCTATTCTCCTAATAAACGCTATCTCTGCCCGCCATCACTAACAAAAAAAATTATGTTTAACGTCTCATCCAAATTCAATAATTTTTTACCGTCTTCCGAAACCGACGCCGTAATACCAACGTTGTCACCGCGCCAATAATCGCTACCAACGACAAAACGTGGACCACATTAAACGGCGTCCCAGGGAAGAACCACGAATCTGTTCTCAAAAACTCAATAAAGAATCGACCAAACGGGTACCACATCAAATACAATAGCGATAAGTCCCCAGGTCTCAGCTCTCTCCCAAACCGCTTCGACACCCAGTACAAAAACAAAAAGCCCAAAAAATTCCACACCGACTCATACAAAAATAAGGCATGAAATCGCGTCGATTCGGGATACGCGGCCAGATCGTTATAAGGAGCCAACCGATGCTGTGGATCGATCCGTAACCCCAACGGCCAGGTGGTCGGTGGTCCATACAACTCTTGATTGATAAAATTGCCCCAACGCCCAATCGTCTGGGCAATAGGCAGTCCCACCGCCGCTGCATCCAGATACATCAGCGTAGGCAAATGACGCATTTTGGTAAATAACCAAAGGGCAATACCCCCAAAAATAAACGCTCCAAAAATATGAATCCCGCCTCCCCAAATCTGAAGAATCTGCCCAGGATTTTGGAGGTAATACGATGTATCACTTGACTGCACAAACACATAGTAAAGACGAGCACCAACAAAAGCCGGAATCAGTACCCAAATCAGCATGTCCCAAAAGTTTTCCGGGTCTTCACCACGACGTTCGATTTCTTTCGTCGCTAACCAGGAGCCGACAACAACAGCCGTGGCCATCAGCAAACCGTACCAGCGCAGCGCAAAGGGGCCAATTTCTACAATCGTAGGATCTACAGGAGGATACATATCTCTTCTTCGCGATTATTCTTCTAAATATCCAAGGTCTTTGAGTCGGCGACGCACTTCTGGATCATCAAACCCAGTGGCACGGGCCTGAGAGTATAGCGCTTGGTGTTCTTCAGCATCCTGACTAAAGGCAGACAAGGAGTCTTGAAAGGATTCCACCATTTCAGGAAAAATCTCGCTAAGGTCCAGGCTCTCACTGGGATCATCCTGCACATCATAGAGCTGGGGAGGATTTTCAGCGGTCTCAATCAGTTTATGATGACCGATCCACACGGCTCGTCGAGTCTGATCGCAGGCGTGTTGAGACACTAATTCCGGCTGCCGTTTTTGAATTAGATTGAGAACATTCTGCGGAGTCACGGCTTCTGCATAGACACAGCGGTCCGGATCAGTCGCTAATGTCTCAGTACTCCCCTGATGCTCCAGACTTAGAACAAATTCTTCTGGGGTTGCCAACCCGGCTGCTGATAAAACTGTATGAAACAAACACCGGGTAGACACTACGTCTTCTCTCAGCG
>JBCCJR010000052.1:0-18806 GCA_039045805.1 Cyanobacteria bacterium P01_C01_bin.118 | reverse complement strand
TGGGATTCAATTTTGAAAACTAGCCGCTGACCATGGCCTACATCAACCACCCCTGCATTTTCTCCAGGCCCCACCAAAATACGAGGCCCCTCGGTAGGAAACTGCTTTAGCAACGGTCGGGAATTCTTATAACAGCAGTGCTCCGACCACATCACCCCAAACATACCTAGCTCAGCTCGATTGGGATGACGCCCCAAGCGCTGAACAATTTCATCATATTCGCCCGGCTTTAAACCTTCAGAAGAAATTTCCTCTGGCAAAAACGGAATCGGAGCAGATGGATTTGTAGACATTGATGGCATGGTTGGGGTCAACAAGGGTTGATTGTAAACCCTATCCTTCTCACTATTCATTGAATGGTGGGCCGTGCCCACTTTACGCAAAAAAAAACCGACAGAACTCCCGCGAGTTCTATCGGCTGGTTGTGTGTTCCCTGTAGATGACTCGGCTAGAGTTGAGTCATCCTTAGTATGCTGAATTTACCAGGGGGTGATAGCGATCCAAGTCATCGTTACCCTGTGATTTTGATCACATTTGATCACATTTTTATTGATATCAGTCACTGATGTTCGTATCTTTTTGCATCAATCAACTACCCCATAGCCCCTAAGGTATTTTTCCAAGTCAGCTCCTTACAAAGTACCTGTAAAGCACGCTGGTCATTGCCTGTAAACAGATCTGAGTCACTGAGTTCAGCTAGAACCTGCTGGGTTAACCGAGTGGCAAAAGTTCCTCCACAGTTAAGCAAGTGTCCGTAATACTGAAATTGAGGGCGGTTGTCAACGCTGAGATGAAATTGATGACGGCTTGTGTCGTTCATACAATAAACCGGTGTATTCACAGGCACCACATTACGGGGAATCCCATGCTGGCCATAGATATGATTGCCCTGACGAGCGAGAGTGCCCACCAGCACCACATTTAGCAGCGTTTTAGTTTCTTGAATCAGGTCCGGGGTAAACAATGGATCGGGAGCACTGGTTAACTGCGGCCCGCTGTTTAGGAATGCAGGATTAAATAGCTGCGAATTGTAGATGATGCCTACAGCCCAATGCTGCTGCTCGGTCTCCAGAGAAACAAACTGCCCAAAGCCATAAGCTTGGGCAGCCGGTGGATCCATCACATCTTTATCCGTATCTAACTGCACTACGTAGTCACAGTGGGAATTGGACTTCACCACAGCCCCTAGTTTGCAGCCCCGTTTACGTTGCTTAGTAGACACCATATCGATAGTTGCGTACGACAGCGTCCCTAGCATACCTATACAAAGAAGGAAGCACGATCAAATGTACTCCCTTCTTTACAGGTTTATTCAAATAAATAGCCTAACCAAAAATTAGATTTATTCCAACGGCCTACAGCTAAGTAAGCGAAAAGGGCATCAGTTAGCCATTGCTTGAATGATGTAATCAAAGTAAGGGGCAGCCTCAGCAGCTTCAGCCTCAGTCAACAGAGCCAAGGATGCATCCCTGAGACATTCAATGGCCGCCACCATGCCAGGGACAGGCACATCCAACGCGTTATACATTTCACGAACGCCCACGAGACCGATGTTTTCAATGGGATCTTTATCGCCTGCGATGATGCCGTAGGTAATCAACCGTAGATACCAACCATAGTCGCGCAGACAAAGGGCTCTTTCCTTTTGCCCTGCAGCATTCCCGCCTGGGGCAATAAAGTCAGGGCGACGACGCCAGAGGGCCTTGCTGGACTGATCGACAATCTTTTTCTCATTTTCGGCCAGCTTTTGAGCAATGGTCAGGCGCTGGGGACCAGTCAGTAAAAACTCTTGAATACCCTTGAGCTCGCCGCTGGTAGGATAGCGCAGCTCATCATCTGCATTGAGAATTACTTGGCTAACAACAGACATAGCTTAGTGAATGCGGTGACTCGTAATAACTACAGTTTAACGACTCTAGGGCACACAAGGAAGGAATTACTTTGCCTTGCCCAAAGGATTTTTGTCCTCTGAATAATAACCGGTCGTATTTTCAAGCCTGAGAGCAATGTTAAGAGAGTTTACAAACCATCAGGACCCGCTAAACATCGACGGTAAGTGTCGCGTGTTTTTGTTGTTGCCATAAAATTAGAAGCTCATTAGCCTAGTCCAACCAGTAGGCAATGACTGTAACTCAAATACTTACGCATCCCCTATTGATGGCAGACAGCACCATGATGCCCCTCGCCCCTCGCTGGCAACAGGGTCAGGTAATTGAGCTAACCATTAACGACCTAACGAACAACGGTGACGGTGTAGGCCGTTGGCAAGATCGAGTTGTTTTTGTAGCGAATGCCGTCCCCGGCGATCAGCTACAGGTCCGGCTGACTCGCGTCAAACCTACCTATGGTCATGGTAAGCGTTTGGCTATCATCAGCCCGTCTCCTGCTCGGATTCGCCCGGCCTGTATAGTGGCTGACAAGTGTGGCGGCTGTCAGTGGCAGACGGTGGCCTATGCTCAACAGCTCAAAGCAAAAGAGCTACAGGTTCAATCTGCCTTAGAACGTATTGGTGGCTTTAAAGATATTCCGATGCAGCCTATTTTGGCGGCTCCACAGCCACTGGGATACCGCAATAAGGCCACATATCCATTGGCCCGAGGCACAGGTGGTGCTGTAAAAGCGGGATACTATCGCAAAGGCACCCACCAGATTGTGAATTTAAATCGGTGTCCGATTCAGCATGAGGCCCTTAATCCTTTGCTAGTAGAAGCTAAGGCTGCTATCAAAGCGCGAGGCTGGAGTCTTTACAACGAGCAGAAACATCAGGGGCGGCTGCGACATCTGGCGTTACGGGCGGGTAAGCATACGGGGCAGTCGATGCTTACCCTGGTGACAACGGGATATTTGCCAGAGGTCAAGGAACAGGCTGATCAGTGGTTAACAGACCATCCAAATTTAGTAGGGGTATGTCTCAATATCAATCCACACCAGACCAATACAGTGTTTGGTGATGAAACTCGCTGTCTTGCGGGCCAGCCTTATATAGAGGAGTCATTTTTAGGGCTGAGGCTACGGATTCAATCCACTACCTTTTTTCAGGTCAATACCACCCAGGCTGAAAGACTAGTTCGTAATATTTTGGAGCAGTTAAATCTGCAGGGAAATGAAACGGTGATCGACGCTTACTGTGGGATTGGCACCCTGTCATTGCCGCTCGCCCAAAAGGTCGCTCGCTGTGTGGGTATTGAATCCCAGGCAGAGTCAGTGGCGCAAGCTCGAAAAAATGCGGCTCTAAATGGCTTAAAGAACACGGATTTTTTTGATGGGGCGGTGGAGAACTTGCTGCTGGAAATTAGTAGGCAGCAGTCTAGCCCCATTGATGTGGTGGTGATGGATCCACCCCGCAAAGGGTGCGATCGCAATGTCCTGGAGGCTTTAGCAGATATCACTCCAGCTCGTATCGTCTACATGAGCTGTAACCCAGCCACCCTGGCTCGAGATTTAAAGATTCTCTGCAACCAGGATTATGACCTAATTCGGGTCCAACCGGCGGATTTCTTTCCCCAAACGGCCCATGTAGAATGCGTGGCTTTTTTAGAGAAAAGCTGATGGAGGCAATTTTTTGATAGCCTGACGCTAAAGACAGCGCGCGAGGCATCAATGAAATTCAGCGAAATTGTAAACCAGCTGGGTATTGCTGAAACATCAAGTCTAGAGTCACAGCCAGAGCTGGATCCTGACATCGTGGGCGTCAGCGCTGTCCAGACATCTGAGCCAGACACCATTAGCTATGTCGAGGGGCCATCGTTTGCGGCCCACATCAAGACTACGGTCAATATCGCCCTGATCTTGCCTATGGATCAATCCCTGCAAACCCAGGCAACAGAGCGCGGCATTGCCTGGGTCAGTACAAAGGAGCCCAGGTTGGGATTTGCCCGTGCGATCGCGTTGTTCTATCAGCCTTTCACATTACCCCCTAGCATTCATCCCACCGCTATCATCGATCCCTCCGCCACCATGGGCCAGAACGTTGCCATTGGCCCCTATGCCGTCATCCATGCCAACGCAGTAATTGGAGACAACGTCTGCATCCATCCCCAGGTGGTGGTCTACCCTGAAGCCCATGTCGGTGCTCACACCACCCTCCATGCCAGCTGCATCATTCATGAACGGGCACAGCTGGGAGAGCACTGCATCATCCATGGTGGGGCCGTGATCGGCTCCGAAGGTTTTGGCTTTGTCCCCACCGCCCAGGGTTGGGAAAAAATGCACCAGTCCGGCATTGTTGTCCTGGAAGATCATGTGGAAGTGGGCTGCAACTCAGCCATTGATCGCCCAGCTGTAGGAGAAACCCGCATTGGTCGTAACAGTAAACTAGACAATTTGGTCCATGTAGCCCACAACTGTCAGCTGGCGAATAACTGTGTCCTGGCGGCCCAGGTCGGGCTAGCGGGAGGCGTCGAACTAGAGCCCTTAGTCGTACTGGGGGGCCAGGTAGGTGTCGCCAACAATGCCAAGATTGGTAAAGGTGCCCAGGCGGGTTCTAAAGCAGGTCTGCACAGCAATGTTCCTGCGGGCAGCGTGATGATGGGGTCTCCCGCTAGCCCCTATCGCACTTATCTCAAGTCATCTGCCATTTATAACCGCCTACCGGACATGCATCGCACCTTAAAACAGCTGCAAAAACAGGTCACCCAGCTAGAGCAGCAACTGGCTAGCTTAGACCCGGCGATAAAATAGCTGATAGCATCAGAGTCAAACCATTTATTTACAAAAAGACATAAGCGCTACGGAAGCTGTACCCGGCCAAATCGTAAAGTAAGTCCCTAGTTCGTGGAGAATCGCTCATTGATATTCATCTATTTCGATTGCACCACCACGCTCAGGAAATGCTTAAATTAGTGTAAAGATTTGATTTGCGATCTCTGACATTATCGCCACAGGTAGTTCCCTCGTTAGGCATTCCCGACGGTGGTTCAATGCCTTAGCCATATTACAGACTTCAGACATATCTCGTTTAGAAGTTTTAGGCTCAGGCCAGCCTAGCAGGTTTTCATAAGATGCTCACGTTTCATAAAAGGTTGCCCTATGTCTCTCGGATATCTTGCTCTGGTACTCCATGCTCACCTTCCCTTCGTTCGGCACCCAGAGAGTGATTTTGTTTTAGAAGAAGAGTGGCTGTTTGAGGCAATTACCGAAACCTATATTCCGCTGTTGACCATGTTTGATGGTCTCAAACGGGACGGCATTGATTTCAAAATGACCATGAGTATGACACCGCCCCTGGTGTCGATGCTCAAAGATCCTTTATTACAGGAACGCTACGACGAGCATCTAACCAATCTAGAAGAGCTGATCGAGCGTGAAATCGAGCGGAATGAGCACAACGGCCACGTTAAGTATCTGGCCGAGTATTACGCCAATGAATTTAATCACACGCGCCAGGTGTGGGAAGACCACAAAGGCGATTTAGTATCTGCCTTTAAGCAATACGTTGATAGCAATAATTTAGACATCATCACCTGCGGCGCTACCCACGGTTATCTGCCGCTGATGAAGATGTACCCCGAAGCGGTATGGGCTCAGCTTAAGGTGGCCGTTGAAAGCCACGAAGAAAACTTTGGGCGTCCTCCATCGGGTATCTGGCTACCAGAGTGTGCCTATTACGAAGGGTTAGAGCGGATGGTGGCCGATGTCGGACTGCGGTACTTCCTTACCGACGGCCACGGTATTCTCTATGCCCGTCCTCGCCCTCGATTTGGTGCCTATGCCCCCATTTACACCGAAACTGGAGTGGCTGCCTTTGGTCGTGACCACGAATCATCCCAACAGGTATGGTCCTCTAAAGTAGGCTACCCCGGAGCATCAGAATACCGTGAGTTTTATCGTGATTTGGGCTGGGATGCCGACTACGAATACATCAAGCCCTACATCATGCCCAACGGTCAACGTAAAAATGTGGGTATCAAATACCACAAGATTACGGGCAAAAATTTAGGACTATCGGACAAAGACTGGTACGACCCCTACTGGGCTCGCGAAAAAGCCGCCGAACATGCGGGTAACTTTATGCATAACCGGGGGCAGCAGATTGCAAATCTCCACGGCATGATGCAGCGTAAGCCCATTGTGATCTCTCCCTACGACGCTGAGCTGTTTGGCCACTGGTGGTATGAAGGTCCCTGGTTTATCGATTACCTTTTCCGTAAGACCTGGTATGACCAAGATACCTACGAGATGACCCACCTGGCAGATTATCTGCGGAACAATCCCACCCAGCAAGTCTGCCGCCCCTCTCAGTCGAGCTGGGGCTATAAAGGTTTCCATGAATATTGGCTGAATGAAACCAACGCCTGGATTTACCCTCACTTACACAAAGCCGCAGAGCGGATGATTGATCTGGCCCGCCGTGAGCCTGCAGATGAACTGGAATGGCGTGCCCTCAACCAGGCTGCGCGGGAACTACTGTTAGCTCAGTCCTCTGATTGGGCATTTATCATGCGTACTGGCACCATGGTGCCTTACGCAGTGCGGCGCACCCGGTCTCACCTGTTGCGTTTTGACAAACTACGAGACGATATTATGGCCGGTAAAGTTGACTCCGGCTGGTTAGAGAAAGTAGAAGAGATCGATAATATCTTCCCCAACATTAACTATCGGACCTATCGTCCTTTGTAGAGGTTTGCTCCGCTTTGGCCTATAGGAGCTAAAAGTTCTAAACAAAAAAAGAGCGCCGCTGTTAGCGGCGTTCTTTTACTTTAAGAATTTATGGGCAAACCGAGGCAGGTTAAGCAGCTTGAGCAGGCTCAAACTTGTGAGCATAATCTTTGAGCAAATCATTCATCTGCCCTAAGAAACCATCACTAGAACGCTTAATACTTTCTCGCTCAGGGAAGAAGTCAGGGCGATTCAAGTTGTTGGAAATGGCATCTTTTACCTGGTCAGAAATCAGCACCGCCAGTTCTTCATGGGCTTTATTACGCTGATATTCAGCGCCTTCCTCAGTGGTGGCATATAGAGGGGGCAGCCGATTGAGCGCATAGGCTGCGATATCACCCAAATCAAGACTACAGTCATTGCTTGCCTCAATTTCAGCCACGCGGGCAATGGCTTCCGTCAGCACCAGTTCTTCCATCACATTAATAAATTGCTTGCGAGGGACCGCCACAACCTCACCAGTCAAAAGGGAACCCATGAGCCGATCAAGGGCCATATATTCCTCAATAGAAAGCTCTGAAGCCGTGTCGCAGATACGACCCACTTCTGCTTCCATCGCAGGGGTTAAATAACCATCCTGCAATGATTGTTCAACGATTCTTTCAATACTGCTCATCCTGTCAAATGGCTCCGTGGCATATCTCTTTAAACAGTCTTGGTCATTGCTGATATTGGTATAACCTGGCCTACTTTTCCTAATATATAAATAAGTCAAAAATACTTTATCTATACGTAGGAATAAGTTATTTAGGCATTTGGTCCATTATCTTTGGAAGGAATATTTCCAATAGCCTTAGGGCTTATAACAATGTTTGTCAAACATCTCCTAATGGAATAGGAAATTGGTTTATCAGCAACTAGCAACCCTTTTTGAACCCTGAAAACCGCCTCCAAGGATTGTGTTGTCAATATTATTCCCGAAGGGGGCAAAGCATACACATTACCGACATAATGACAAAGATAAATCGTTGATAATATTCAAAAAATAAAGACAGAATCACTAAACAAAAAAACTTAAATAATTGCTCAGCCCAAGCATCAATTTTATTGAATATATTCGTACAGATTAATCATCGTTAACAGGGGTTGCCAGCTATGTTGATAGCTCAGCTAGGGGTGCTTTAAAACCAGAACTTAGGGGCAAAAATGTCATAAATAAACAGTGGAGAGGAATCATTCTCCACTGTTTATTTATGACCCACACTAAGCTTGAGCTTTAGCACTGTATTAGACAACTAGAAAATAAAGCTTCTATTTTTCAGAAGCTTTATTTTGAATCAGATCTAAAAATCAAAATTTGCCTGCGTTAATTTGCAACTTTGATATAGGCCACAGCTGCACGCATCACAAGTACAGTAGCCCCGTCAACACTGAGACAAATTGCATGGACATCCTGCCAAACAACAATGCCGGTCAATATGTCACCGGTTAAAAGCTTGAGTTCAACAGCGTTTTGGTCACGGATCAATGCCTGTACTTGGCGAACGCTGGGTAAACCTGTATCAAATTCGGTAGCCATGGCAATGGTGGATAACAGAACAGTAATAACGTACCCGTTTATAGCAACTGTGGGGCGCTCAGCTACTAGTCAGATTAGGTGGAAGACGTACTATATTTGCTCGGGATATCTCGTCTTCTCACTAACCTGACCGATGAAATATACTACTCCCGGTGGTCACACATTCTTTCTTACACGATGGTTCTGCCTTTTAGTAAGTATCACGGCCTGGGAAATGATTTTATTTTGGTGGACAACAGGCATCAACCCTCTCCCCTATTGACGCCAGAGCAGGCTGTTCAGCTGTGCGATCGCAACTTTGGCATTGGTGCCGATGGCGTTATCTTTGCCCTACCCGGTAAGCAAGGAGCCGACTACACCATGCGCATTTTCAACTCTGATGGATCAGAACCGGAAATGTGTGGCAACGGTATTCGCTGTATGGCCAAGTATTTGGAAGATTTAGCCGTGGCAGCTGACGTTCCAGTCCCCCAAAGCTACACCATCCATACCCTGGCAGGCCCCATTGTCCCCACGCTGCAGCCTGACGGTCAGATCACCGTCGATATGGGTGAACCCCATCTATTGGCCAAGGAAATTCCAACCAATCTGACCACAGCTGACGATAAAGTCATTGGCCAAGCGTTGACAGTGGCAGATGAAACCTACCTGATAACCTGTGTCAGCATGGGCAATCCCCACTGCATTACCTTTGTTGAGGATATAGAGACGGTCCCACTTAGCCACATCGGACCGCTGTTTGAAAAACATGACGTATTTCCTCAACGCACTAATACTGAATTTATCCAGGTGGTGCGCCCTGACTATCTAAAGATGCTGGTGTGGGAGCGGGGGGCTGGGGCTACACTTGCCTGTGGCACAGGAGCCTGTGCCTCTTTAGTAGCAGCGGTGCTCAATGGTAAGTGCGATCGCAACGCCACCGCAGAACTCCCTGGTGGTTCCCTTCAAATCGAATGGTCTGCCACTGACAACCACATCTATATGACAGGTCCTGCCGTCCTGGTATTTTCCGGTAAAGCTCTACTTTGATGAACCTCAATACGATTGCCTTGACCAACGACGATGGCATCGATGCCCCCGGCATTCAGGCGCTGCATCGGGCCATTGCTGGCCTGAACAGCTCTGGTCCTGACAATATAAGCATCGTTGCCCCTGACCAACATCTCTCTGGCTGTAGCCACCAGATTAATCGCGGCGGCCCTATTTCTGTAGACCAGCAGACTGAGCAGCGATATGCCATTGGGGGCACTCCTGCCGACTGTGCCCGTGTAGCCCATCACCTTTATCCACAAATGACCTGGCTATTGTCAGGCATTAACAATGGTGGCAATCTTGGGGCAGATATATATGTATCAGGTACCGTAGCAGCCGCCCGTGAAGCCACACTGCTTAGAGTACCGGCCATTGCCATTTCCCATTACAAAGCGCGGAACTTATCTATTGATTGGGACATCGCCGCTCGGCGTACAGCCTGTGTGTTAGACGACTTGATGGAACGTCCCCTATCACCAGGTCAGTTTTGGAATGTCAATCTGCCTTCTGTAGGCCCAGACCAACCGGAACCCGATATCGTTTTTTGCCCGGTGTGTACCCAACCGTTACCTACCCCATCTACCTTAGAAGCAGGTGTATTTCGCTACACGGGGGGATATCAAGAGCGTCAGCGGGACCCCGGTGCCGATGTGGATGTATGCTTCTCTGGCAATATTAGTGTGAGCAAAATTACGCTGTGGTAGAGGCAGACAATCCTCCACGAATAAAATCTGAGGCGATAAAATTTATTTCTTGTAGAATGATTGGCCAACTGTAGGAGCCCTAATGGTATCCATAGCTTATGGAGAAATTTAGTAATGGCCTGACGCTTTTTTTTAGCCTTTTAGTGGAGGCCATTCCGTTTCTATTGATTGGTGTAGCGTTTTCTAGCTTACTGCTGTTTTTTGTCAACGAACGCAGTTTGATTAAGATTTTGCCTAAGCATCCTTTATTGGGTGCGATCTCAGGCAGTTTGATGGGTGTATTTTTCCCCGTTTGCGAATGTGGTAATGTGCCCGTTGCCAGGCGATTAATTATCCAAGGAGCCCCGTCCTCAGTAGCGGTAGGTTTTTTGTTGGCAGCCCCCACCATTAATCCTGTTGTCTTTTGGGCCACCTGGGTTGCCTTTCGAGGTCAGCCAGAAATTGTTTTTTTTAGAGTGGGCTTTACCCTAGTGATTGCTGTAACCATTGCTTGGGTATTTAGCCGCCAGCAGGACATGCGCCCCCTATTGCAACCGGTAGTAGCGCGACAAATGCGAAAACTAAAACCTCGCTCTGCGGCACCGGCCAGCCCCTTACTGAGTTCAGGCACATTCCTGATGAAGTCTGATGGGAATACGCTCCAAATGGATGACCCCGCCACCCAAGAAATGTTGTCCAGCGGTCCCGATAAACCATTTGTAGTAAAGCTGCAGCTGGTGTTGGACAACATGATCCTGGAGATGAGGGAACTGGGAGCCGTGTTGATTTTGGGTAGTGCGATCGCGGCTTTTGTCCAAGTAGCCATCCCCAGGGAATGGATTTTAGCCCTGGGCCAAAACTTTGTGACGTCTATCTTGGCTATGATGCTGCTAGCGGCAGTGGTATCCATTTGTTCCACCGTCGACTCGTTTTTTGCTCTATCGTTTTCATCGACATTTACCACTGGGGCCCAGTTAGCATTTCTAGTCTTTGGCCCCATGATTGACCTGAAGAATATTGGTCTGCTACTAACGCTGTTTAAACCCAGAGTGATCTTTTACATCTTTGTGCTGGCAGCCCAGCTCTGTTTTATTTTGACGTTATTTATAAATTTCTATGTCAGCTAAACGTCCACGCCCACGCAAGGCTAAAAAAAAGCCAATACAGCGAAAGACCTGGTATCGTCCAGAGCTTTTGGATGCGCTAGTGTTGGCGGCTTGGAGTCTAGCCTTCTTCCGCTACTGGGTGACTGGCAAGCTGTTTTTACTACTGCATCCCGACTACATGTGGTTGGCCAATGGAGCCGCCTTTGTTTTGTTGGGTCTGGCCATCTTTAAACTCACCCAGGGTAGGCAAAGGGCTCCCCAGGGCGGTCACACAACATTACTGCCTCCTCAGCTCAGCAGCTTTATCTTGTTAGCCATTGCTGTGGTGTCTCTGATTTATACGCCCAAGGCCTTTGCCAGTGATGCCGCCCTACAGCGGGGGGTATCAGATAGCTTGACCCTGACGCGCTCTCAACCCCAGCGTTTTGTACGCCAAACGGACTCTGCAGATCGTACTGTGATCGACTGGATTCGTACATTGAATGTATATCCAGAACCCGATGCTTATACAGGTCAAGACGTTAAAGTTTCTGGGTTTGTAATCCATCCTGACGAATGGTCAGAAGACTATTTAATGGTGTCTCGTTTTGTCCTCACCTGCTGTGCTGCCGATGCTTATCCGGTTGGTTTGCCAGTACAGTTAGCGGTATCCCGAGAGGCATACACCCCTGATGGCTGGCTAGAAATTGAAGGAAAAATGGTGACTGCTACCATCAACGGCCAACGCCAGCTCACCATCGAACCTACAAAAATCGAAACTATTCCCGAACCACGCAATCCTTACGAATATTAGCTTTTCCCATGAGCACGCAACCTCGTCGCCAACCCCTCGATCGCCTGGCCCAGGCTCTGATGGTTGTTTTAGCTATTGTTATTGGCGGCATGTTGCTCCTAGGTGGCCCCGCCGCCTCAAAAGTCAGAAATTTTAGCTGGGACAACGATCAGATCGGAGCAGAAAATAACGCTTTTTTGCTAACCTTTAGTCGGCCCATGCAGCAAGAAAGTGTTGAGGAAAATCTCTCCATTGAACCACCGTTGCCAGGTCGATTTAGCTGGGCCGGGCGACGCATGGCTTATACTCTGAATTTTCCAGCTCCCTACGGCAATGAGTTTACAGTCACTTTGCCCAAGGCTAGCGATCGTTTCAGCACTGGTAGCAATAATTTTATTCCCTTTGAAGCCAGCTTCAAATCCCGTGAACGAGCCTTCACCTACATTGGTACCGGCGGAGAAGAACAGGGACGCCTAATGCTTTACAACCTTAGCAATCAAGAAAAGACAGCCCTAACTCCTGACAACTGGACTGTTCTGGACTACAAGCCCTATGCCCAGGGCGATCGCATATTGTTTGCAGCCATAGAGCGAGGCGAAGCTACTCAACAAAACCAGCACTTATACACCGTCACCACAGGATTAGACAAAGACAGTAACGCCAGCGGTCAAATTAAACCTATGTTAGGCAGCGATGAGTATCAAAACTTAAAATTTGACCTGTCTCCCGATGGCCAAACTATCGTGGTGCAAAGAGTTAACCGAAATAATCCCGGAGATTTTGGCCCCTGGGTGATCATCCAAAATAAAGAACCTCGCCGTCTGGAAACTGAGCCTGGCGGGGATTTTATCATTGCACCCGATAGTCAGTCCTTACTCCTACAACAGGGTCAAGGAACAGCCATTATTGCCCTGAACGACGATCAAAGTGAACAAAGTGGGGAAATACTTGACTTCTTACCCCAATACGGCCTGGTAATGGATGTGGCGAGCAATGGCTCAGCAGCAGCCATGGTGAGCTTTAATCAGGATGATCCAGAAAAACGATTTACCCAGACCTTGTTTTGGGTATCCAATCAGGGGGATGAAAAACCCCTATTAAACGTTACAGGGTCAATCCTGGATGCCCAGTTTGACCCTACCAATGAACTGTTATTTTGCTTAACCAGCGAATTACTTGAGGGCAACACCTACCAAGTGCAACCCTCGATCTCAGTTGTGAATCTAAAAACGGAGCAGCGTGAAAAGTTATGGACACTACCGCCCCAACCATCAGCCAATATTAGCCTTGCCCCTGATGGCTTGGCGCTGTTATTTGATGAAATCGTACCAAGCGACGACAGCAACAGCTCAGCAGTCGTAGATGATGGCGTTGCAGTCCTAACCGCAAAGATTTGGCTATTACCGCTTTATCAAACATCTGAAGCTCGATTAAACAAGCAGCCAAAGCCAGTCGAGCCCCAGGCGTTTCCCTTTGCTGGCATTAATCCGACATGGATACCATAACGCCGCAAAACGCCGCAAAAAAATGTGCCTATCAGCGCTCAGCAGCAGCCTCAGCGCCACGCTCCAGATACATGCTGACGAAAATACTAGCAGCTGATGGCTCTAATGTTTCCAAAGCAACAATGATCTCTGGCACAGAATCTGCCAAAGGATCGCTAACTTCATTAACCCACTGATTGACCGTTGAACGGGCTACGCCCATTGTTACAGCCAAACGGTTTTGGCTAATTCCGTACTGAGTCAGTACGTGCTTAAGTGCTTTTCCTGCCCTTCCCATAGCGGTTATAAATCTCACAAAGATTACAAAATCCAAGACAGGTTTCGTATTGATTGACCTGCCTATGTTCTTTCTTCTGAGCCCCTAAACACTATCAGTATAAAACGGCTCGAGAATGTGTCTTTTATCGCAAAAAGCTAAGCGCTTACCCCTATTTCGCAGACTTCTACAGGGATTCATTCGGAAAATAAAAGTATACCTGAATCTTTTACGAAGTGGTAAACCCCTTGTATCCAAACGACATGAAACACTGAGTTCAAATGAACTACAAAGAAGATAAAGTAAGGTAGCTAAAATCCATGCTGGATAAACTTTTCAGTTTTTTAGATCAAAAATAGAATCAAAATTGACATTTATATGGGCAGTCCATAGATAAAATAAAATAGATAAAGCTACTATGCTTGATATATAAAAGATTTCACTCTATATTGGCCCAGATAACATGATAAAGAGACTATGGTCAGAGTTAGTTCTGTGAGACCCTAATCGTTTGATCTTCTTAGCCAACTGCCAGATGAATACAGCAGTCTAGTACAGACATCGCTGCTATAAATTAATATCCTGATCAGACATCGTTGTCCTCAGCTATATGCACCAACTTGTCAACTGGCTGGTTTTTAACTTAGGGGACCGAGCAAAGGCTCATGGTGAGGAGAAATTGCTTCCACCGCAGTCTCACTACTTTCATCATCCGCCGACACTGCTGGCAACAGGCTATCAGACAGTTCATCCACCTGATCTAAGCTATTTAGACGCTCTTGAATAGGGTTAAATTCTTTGTGAGGAGATGATTTTTTACCCCAGTTTTCCAATGCGTCATACCCTGGGAGCGATTTTTCAGTGGGCGTCAAAATATCTTCGTTTTGCTCTGGGGTGGCATGATCAAAGTCCAACTGAACGTCAGCATCAACGGGCTCTTCGGTTGGTAGAAGCTCAAGACTGGGGGAGTCTAGTTGATAGGTCTCATCAAACACATTGTCAACCTTGGGCAGTGAAGTCGGTTGTACCGGCTCTCCTGTTTCATTTATGCCATCAGGGTCTAACCAATCGCTCAAAGGCTTATCGGGCTCAGTCTTAAAGGTATCTAACGAGTTAACCGGTTGCGGCTGATCGTTTGTGGGCTGGCTCAACTCCTCCACTGCTGGCTCAACCTCATGCTCCCAGAGCTCTGAACCAGATTCATCAAGCCATAACTCATTGGTTCCGTTGGGCTCAAATCCATCCGCTTCAAAGCGCTCAGAATTAAATTCTCCTTCTGATCGAGGGGGGAAATTTTCAAAAGGATCCGGCCCAAACCCATCCACCTCAGGTGCCCAGTCAAAATCGCCATAGGCATCAAGTGGCTCAGAATTCGGAAGGCTGGTTTCAGGTTCTAGCTCGCCTAAGGTTTTTAGAGGAGCAACTGGATTTTCAGGTTTGAGTAACGGGCCTTTGTGCGGTGCGGCCTCTAATATCGTGGGAAACTGCAGCGGCGATGGCAGTGTATCGGATGCCTGACGAATGTGATGCAGAATCGACTGGGCTGTTTCGCCAGCCGCTAACTTTGGCCGGGATTCTTTAACACTGATGGGCAAAAATTCTACCTTCATTTGCTGTTCCCGTAACGACACTCGTAGAGTAGCCGTGTCATGGTCAGCCAGGGGCTCTTCTTGAAAGACAAAGTCCCCAAGGGAGTAAACAATGGGGCGGGACTTATACAGCTCTGCCCCCTGCAACTGGTCAGGGTGATATCCGACTACCAAATCAGCGCCTGCATCGATAGCGGACCTAGACAGATCCAGCTGCTGGGCAGTGGGTTCTAAACCCAAATCGCCATACCATCGATAGTTAACGACGATCCAGTCCACAGCCTCCCGCAAAGCTGCAATATCTTCAACAATGTTTTCCCGTTCCTGAATGTTTAGCCCCGCTTTGCTCAATGTTGCTGCCTCATCGCTATCTGGCGCATAACTCAGATAGGCAATACGCTGACCCTTTACGTCCAGGACTTCAGGACGACGGGCTTCCCGCAGATCACGGCCTGCGCCGACTCGATAGATGCCAGCACTATCGAGACTATCTAGGGTTTCTGTCAGGCCTTGCTGACCATAGTCCATGGTCTGCTCGCTAGTGAGACCGACAATATCAATGCCACCGCGACGCAGGGCATCCACTGCTTCAGGCCGTGATCGGTCAAAATAGCTTTCTTGCAAAGAGGTATCTGCAGTCGCCAGGGAGTTTCCCAGGCCAATCATGGCTACGTCAGCCTGGCGAAACAGGTCTAAATCTCCCAAGACTTGCCCCACTGCATCAGGGGTTTGGAGGGGTACATCCCCTACGGGTACTTCGCCACCAAAAACCAACGTGACAGTGGGGTCCTCCGGATCGCTGCTGGATTCGTGGGGCATAACGGCCACTGGTTCTAAAGCAGCAGAGACAGCTGGTCCTCGCATTGACGAGCGATAGGCTATTTCTTGTACGTCCACATCACTCAAAGGACGCCAGCCGTTGTTAAACGTAGGTAATGTTGGTTTTGATTTCTGAGCAAGCTGGCTTTTTTGAGCCATGATGGCCTCAGTGACACAGCCCAAGATAAAGGCAGCGGCAGCGGAGCCAGTCACGACGATGGCCCGCATATATTTAAACTGCTGCTCGATGCTTTCTTTGGGGGTATACCGGCGACGCTGATCTCGCCGTTGTGCCGGTGTTTGAGTACTGTCAATATCGGCGACACGAATCTGGACAAACGGAGAGGGAGCTACGTTGCGATTAGGACGCCTACGCCCTTCGTTTGCATTAGCTTCGCGAGGAATAAGGTAAGACGGTACCGATTTTAGGGTCGCACCGCCATAGGTAGTAGCGGCAGTTATGGCATCAGCCGCCGGTTCAGATACCTCGACTGGCGGCTGCGATGCTGGCACCTCATCAGCCACTGTCTCCTTTACCTCAGAAGGTTCTGGTGCGGCCTGCGAAGGGGACTTTGGAGATGTTTGAACGGATGGCATGGAGGGAGCTCGTTTAAGCTTGACCCGCTGCTGCCATAGGGGGTAGTCGGTACCAATCAGACGACCTACCACATACACCCCACGGATAATGTCAGACTCTAACCGACAGATACGGTTGCAGACTAATCGAATCAGAGGGTCTTGCTTTGGAGGGCGTTCAAATTCAAGCAACACCTGCAGATACCCCGGATATTGGTCAGTTTGCACCTGGGCATAAATGGATTGGGGCACCAATGGATAATTTAGCCACAAAGCAATGGAACGAAAGTGACCGGTTGCTGCTAATTTTTTAACCTGATGGATATCGACAGGGGTATGAACCATTAATTTTTCTAGCGCTGACAGGTATCAGAGTGTAGATGCCCTACTAAACCCCCGAAACTTGTCTGACAGAGTGTATCAAAGATGTCTATCTTGTCAACTGTGTTAGCACTATTTTTTTGGATTCTCGGGCGTTGAGCGAGTACCGAGGGACCATGGTTATTGCTCAGGGCTGGGCAGCGAACTGTCAGACTGGGGGATGGACGGGACTTCTGGATCCGTTACCGGATCAACCGCTTTGATGACGGGAACAGAGTTATGCATGGTTTGATAAACCGTTTGGGAAATTCGCCGAATCAGCTCCCGGGCCCGGCCATCGTTGTCAGGGCGTTGTACTAGGGCTGCGATCGCATATCGTTTCCCATTGGGCAGATCCATCAGCGCCACATCACCAACGACTTCACCAATGTTGCCAGTCTTGTTGTAGCTAATGGTTTCTTCGCTTACCCCAGCCGGTAGCAGCTTTTTATTGTAAGTCCGCTGCAAAATATTAAAAATACGATCTCGGGAGCGCAGACTGACAATTTCACCATTGTGCAAATGGACCAGCATACGGACCAAATCTTGAGTACTCGTCGTATTAGTACCCTCTAAATCTGGCAGTGGATTATTTAAAACAGTGGCGCTCAAGCCCCAGTTAGCAAATTGCTGATTCAGCACTGAAGCACCGCCCAATAAATCGATCATCATATTAGTGGCGGTATTATCACTGTTAATAATCATCTGAGTCGCCACTTCAAGTGCAGTGTAACGGGTGCCTGGAGGCTCTATCTGCATATCGCCCGAACCTCCAGCAATCTGACTCGACTGAATCGCCATCGCCTGGCCAACGGTGATCCGCCCATCATCAACAGCCTGAAAAAAGGAAACCAGTATGGGCAACTTGATAGTGCTAGCTGCAGGAACAGCGGTATTGCCAGCAATATCTACATATTTGCCATTGTCTAAATCAAACACGTAAACCGTTGGTGTCAATTCAGGAATTAGTTCCTGCAGCTCTACCAGGCTGTCTTTTAGCTTGGTCAATTCCTGGGTTCGCACCAATACCGTATCTTCTGGGGCTGAAGATGCCGTCACAGCCGACTGGGTTTCAGCGGCAGTGCCATTGGTTAACGGTTCATCGGCAGGGGTAAGTACGGACAGAACTGTACCTGCAATCGCCGCCACACCCAATCCAATAATCAACAAGCGAACACCATAAACCAAAGGTTTTGGCAGCTTTGGCAAGAATGAAGACCGCGGCTCGGGGGGCCAGGCAGAGCGAGAGCTACGCCGACTGCGACGCACGTGGCGGGATGGATCCACCATGTTGCCAAACATGCCATCCGCTGGAGTCGATGATGTCGAGTTTTGGGGCAGTTTTACGGCACGGGAACGATTGGCCCGATTGTTGGGGTTGACGCCAAAGGGGCGCTTGGGTCGTCGTTGTCGTCGCCGTGATTTTGAATAAGGCTGCTGTGAATCCGTCATAGAAGTAAACAGATGGCTATCGTTACCCGTAGCTGAAAGATGCCACTGGGGAATAAATCAATCGATTCCCTGATGCTCGACTCCCTGATGACCGGCATGTTCACCAGTAGCCCAGTCAATTTGACGGAGGATGCCCCGTAACATGGCAACATCCTGGGCAGACAGGGCGGCACGATGACCCAATTGGCGAAATTTTCGCATGCGACTTAGAGCCGTATGGGGATAAAGATAGCCGATTTTTAACAAAATCGACTCTAGATGGTGATAGTACCCATCTAGTTCATCTAGGGTAGCGGTTGGGCCATCGGTGATGACGGTACGGCCCACAGGCTGAGATCGCTGCCCTACCTGCGAGAGCTCATAGCAGCAAATGGCCACCGCTTGAGCTAAGTTTAGAGACTCGTAGGGCGGACGGGTGGCAATTTTAATAAAGCGTTGGGCATGGAGCATTTCATCATTGTTTAAACCCCGATCCTCAGG
>JBCCJR010000051.1:0-19046 GCA_039045805.1 Cyanobacteria bacterium P01_C01_bin.118 | reverse complement strand
GAGCGTCTAGAGGTTGAACTGGAACTGAGGGGGGAGACGCTGAAGGCACATACGCAAATCCTTGAGGCATAGCAGAAACCTAGCAAATGGGGGCTCTTGGTTACCATACCAGCAGCCAGTTTTTCTTGCGCTTACCCTGGGTCAAATCACGGAGAAATGCTTTACCATCACGGGTACCAACATAAAGCAAAAAAAATTTTCCAGGAATCTAGAGTTTGGAATTCGGAGTTCGGAGTTCGGAGTTCGGAAGTCAGAAGGGAAAGAATACCGAATTCTGACTGCTTTAGAGCTTTGCTCTTCTCGAAGAGTATTCAGTCCTGGCCAAGATTTTCCGACTTAAGTTGTTAGCCGATTTTTAAGTAACCCATCAAATTTCGTCCAATCATCATGACCGGCAGTGCAGAAATTATATGTGTAGGCACCGAGCTACTCCTGGGGGACATTCTTAATAGCAATGCCCAGTATCTAGCGCAACAGCTGGCTCAGCTTGGCATTAGCCACCACTATCAAACCGTCGTTGGCGATAATCCCCAGCGTCTCGCCAAAGCCATCACCACAGCCTGTGAACGATCACGGTTATTGATTTTCACAGGGGGACTCGGCCCCACACCAGACGACATTACCACCGCTACCATTGCTGATTTTTTTGGTGTCCCCCTGATCGAAAATGCTGACGTGCTGGCAGATATTACTGCCAAATTTGCCCAGCGCGATCGCATCATGACCGATAACAATCGCAAACAAGCCCTATTACCAAAAGGTGCCGACGTATTGACCAATCCCCAAGGCACGGCTCCTGGAATACTTTGGCAACCCCGTCCAGGACTCCATATCATGACCTTTCCAGGAGTACCAAGGGAGCTGCGAACCATGTGGCATGCCAGCGCTATTGGATATCTCAAAGAGCAGGGATGGAGCCAGGGTGTTATCCACAGCCACACCCTCAAATTTTGGGGCACCAGCGAATCAGGGCTGGCTGCCAAAGTGGATAAGTTTCTGCAGCTGCAAAACCCGACCGTTGCGCCTTATGCCAGCGATGGGGTGATTAAACTACGGATTTCTGCCAAAGCCAACACCCTAACCGAAGCCGAACAGCTGATTACCCCCATCGCCACAGAACTAAAAAAAATTGGCGGCAGCGATTGCTTTGGAGAAAACGACGATAGCCTGGGCACTGCTGTGGGTCGTCTCTTAATGACGCAAAAAGCCACCTTAGCAGTTGCAGAGTCCTGCACAGGCGGCGGACTGGGGGCCATGATTACTGCTACCCCAGGCAGTTCTGCTTACTTTATGGGAGGCATTATTTCCTATGACAACATAGTCAAAGAAAAGTTGCTGGGAGTATCGCCCCAAGCGTTGGCCCAGCATGGTGCGGTGAGCCCGGTGGTGGCCGAACAAATGGCTACTGGAGTGCGGACAAAACTGTCCACCGATTGGGGCCTGAGTATTACGGGCATCGCTGGCCCCGGCGGTGGTAGTAAGGCAAAACCTGTGGGTCTGGTATATATCGGCATTGCCAGCACTACGGAAACCTGCCACATCGAATGCCGCTTTGGTCAGCGTAAAGATCGGGATTGGATTCGACTAATGAGCCGTAATACGGCCTTAGATATCCTACGACGAGCCCTCCTTAGCAGAAATACCTAGACAAGTACGCCGATTAAGGGATTCCACTACCGTCACTGCCTTGATCATTTCTGACAATTCGTTATCATAGTGAATACTTCCACAGATAAGTTTACTGAAGTTTACTTCAAGTTGATTTGCTACTTGTGGAATCTATAATGGTTTACACGCAATATTGCACCGGATGAGATTAGGAGCAATCTGGCTCATGGATATTGGCAAGATTCTGGAAAAGCTGAAAAACTGGCTGAATCGAGTACTGGACTCGCTACTTGGCCCTTCAGTGCAGCCGGAGCCAGAGGCAATTCCCATTCCCGTAGATGAGCGTCGCCGTCGTTAATGGCGTTTATCTTTACTGCATTTAGATATCAAACCATCTCCATATTTTTCTACAGAGTTTAGTTTGCGTTACTGGATGACTAGGCTTTGATAATATTCATCCTGTAGATTTGTGGATTTGTTGATTGGATAATGTTTTGGTACTTCACGGCCCCAACTTAAATATGTTGGGCAAGCGTGAACCTGAAGTTTATGGTTATGACACGTTAGACACGGTTAACAAAGGTCTTACTGCACTGGCAACCAGTTCGGGTATTTCAGTGGATTTTTATCAGTCCAATCATGAAGGTGCACTAGTGGATGCAATCCAAGCAGCACTGGGCAAGTATCAGGGGATAGTGATTAATCCTGGTGCTTACACGCACACTAGTGTGGCTATTCGAGATGCGATCGCGGCAGTTGCTCTACCAACGGTAGAGGTACATCTTAGTAATATTCATAAGCGTGAGGCCTTTCGCCATCACTCTTACATTGCTGCCGTAGCCATCGGCCAAATTTGTGGATTCGGTATCCATAGCTATCATTTGGGGTTACAAGCTTTAGTTGACCATCTGCAACGTCAGAAGCTCCACGCCTAAATTTCTGATGATGCCGCATCAGCAGCGATTACTTTAGGGTTTGCCCCGTTCATGCCAGCATCTGAGTCATGCTGCCTCTGCCCCTCAGATGTCTGACTCTGCATTTGCGTTTTTAACTTTTCCAACTGCTCGGTCATAATGGTCGCCATAGCGCCCGGTGCTCGCTGCTGTACCCACACCATACTGGCTGACAGCAGCAGCTCCTTAAGATAAGCATAGGAAAAATTCTCAGCCTCGGTGGCAATGTGACGAATATCCTCCATCGATAGCTGCATCTCTGATTTTAGTTTTTGATTCCAAAGCTCCAGATAGGCCACTCGATCTGATAGCTCGGGCGCATCAAAATGATACTTCCGATCAAAACGGCTAGGGCGCTCCAAAATAGCAATATCCAAACGCTCTGGATGATTAGTAGAGGCAATCATCAGCACCCCATCATTGAGGGCAAATCCATCTAGTTCATTGAGAAAAAACGAGCGATTTTCATCATCCACTAGAGCATCCAGATCCTCAATCACCACAATACAAGGGGCCGCCTCTCGCACCCGATTAAAGGCTAGACGCATGTTATCAGTATCGCTGTTTTGACGAGTCTTAAAGCTTTTAATATACAGACAGGGATATCCCAAAGAATTGACTAAGGCTTTGACCATATGGGTTTTACCATTGCCCGGTGGCCCAATAAACAAAAGTCCTCGTTTCCAAGGAACGTTGTACTCGGCATACATGGCCTGGGATTCAAAAAATCGCTGGGCGTCTTTGAAAATATCTTCTTTGAGGGTGCCAGCCAACACCAAATTATCAAGGGTGGCGCTTTGAATAGACGCATAGAGATCGCGATTTTTTTGCCAGAACCCACCCTCAAAGACCAATACCTCTTCTCTCACTTGAGAATTCCACTGACAAACCGCCGCAAAAAATTCATCCGCTACCGCTTGAGTGTTGCTTAAAATCCAATAGTATCGACAATCATCGAAATAGCCCTGGGGCCATGAAAGCTGCAGCACCATAAGCGTATGATCCTGCCACTGCACTTCAAAACAAAAATTCTTTTGCTCATAACGCAGCTCTAATTTCTTGGCATCCCACAGAGTCATGACATGGTTATGCACCACGGTTTCACGAGCACTGGCAGCATAGCCGGGCGGCAGCTCAACGGTGCTAATCACCTCGGTTGCACACAAACCTTCTTCGGCATATTTCCGCAAGTCAAAATAGTAGCTATCCCCTTCTAATATGAACTTTCCCGGAAAACTATCGGTCAAAAACTGACTGACATAATAGGGAATTGAGGCAGGGGACATCCTCAACGCTTCTAAAATTAAATAGGTGAGATTGACTGAACGCGAACCCGATGAATAAAGCATGCTGAAGCGTTTCTACGTTAATACCCAAAAAACAGTTTTAACCATGAGCTGACTTCATCACACCAGCTAAGACAAGTAATCGCCTTTTAAGCATTGAGTAATCAATGTGATGAAAAAACTACCCAAGGATGTCAGGGCATTTGCTATATTTTGCATCGCTTTTCTCAGACTGGGCGGAAAACTTAGGTTTCTCGATGGCATTTCATCCCAATCCCTAGTTCGAACTTTAGAGTTTTCCCACCAAAAACTCCAGGGTGTACCCCCAATAAGGATTCGCAACCTATGTTACGTTAGCCACAACAAAAATCGAGGTCGATATGGGTGATTCGCAGGGCAATCCATTTATTAGTAATCCCTTTATGCAGGGAAGCAAGAAGAAACCGCCTGTTTCCTCTGAGCCCGAAAAACCTGCTAAGTCCCCCAAAGATCTGGCATTCACTTCCTCCGAAAAGCTTAGCGAGCCAACTCCCGTAGCGCCTACCCCCACTGCGAAACCTAGCAAGCTAAAGAAAAAGTCAAAGCCGCCCTCAAAAGCAGCAATCACCAAATCTCGCCCTAGCACCAAACGAAAAACCGCCAGCCCAACGCCTTCATCCACTCCCAGCTATGGGGGTAATGGCTATAAGGTTCAGGTGCTGGCCAAAATTCCGATGCCTGCCAGTACCAATATGCCCAGCCGTGACTATCTATGGTTTGCGGTATATCCGATTATTCCTCGCGTCGGTGACTGTATTTTTCACGATGGACGCTATTTCCGAGTGGATGCTGTGTTTTTGTATGAAAATACAAATGCTAGCTGGTGTGCTGATTTGGAAGTGTCCTACTACACTCGCAGACAGTGACCCGCGAGATTAGGGCAGATTAGCCCGAGCAACGGCATGATTTACAAACGATTCATGGATCTGGGTAACCAAGTCTTCGACGGCTGCAGATACAGCTGTATCTGAGCCATATTGACTTGTCAGCACTACGGTTTGTTGATTGCCATAGCCCACAAAGGTGACCAATGCACGTTGATCAGGGGCCGGTTCATACCAGATTCGAAAACCTGACTGGCCGTCCACTGTCACCAGAGAATACCGCTGCACGGACAGAGCCTCTGCTGAAATTTGATCGATCCGTTGAGGCACAGCCACCTGTGGATCTTCCCGGAGCACGATAATATCAGTGCGAATAGGCATACTAGCGCCACTGGCAACACTGACAATTGCCAAACTATTTTCTCCCTGGGATTCTATTTGCCATTCCCTGGGGTAGTCCACACTAAACTGATCAGAGTCGTAGCGAGAAAATTCTTCCGTCTGCTTAACATTCAGAGCATGATGTAGGTCGGCTACTGCTGACTGAATTACTGGATGTCTTACGGTAGAGGACGCATAAACAGGGCCTGTGATGACAATCCCTAAAGCGCCCATACTCAGGCAAAATTGCCTTATCGCCTGCTTAGTATCAAGATCCATAGTGTTTAGCAGTTTTTATTGATCACCTTGAACAATTGGCCTCAAGGATACTAGCCGTCTGAACACAGTCGTCCAAATTAAGCATCTCAGGATCCCATGAAACTTCTAAGTATTTTTGCAACTATCGCCGGACTGACTTTCATGGCCGCCAGCGCTGAGGCATTTCCGACTTATACACCGAAACCCCGCGGCATCCCAACTATTCGCGTATCTGGTGGCACTCGTTCTGGCGGCATGGGGTGCATTAGCGATCCTCAAGCACCACAGCTGACCTCTATATTTCCAGAAGATGATCTGGGTTATACAACTGACGAGTATCCTGCTTTTCAATGGTATATGCCCAGCAACAACGCCAGCCATGTAGAGTTCAACCTTTATGAGGTGATCAATGAGGATGAGGGAATATTTCAACCGGTCTATCAAACGGCCTTTGCCCCTGGTTCTACAGCCGGTATTGCTACATTACAGCTACCGCAGCAGGTTGGTTTAGCCCCCTTAAACTCAGACAATTACTACTACTGGAGTGTGGAGGTTTATTGCCCCAACGAGGCAACGGCTGTGATGACGGCGGAAGGGTTTGTACAGGTCTTGGAAGCAGATGCTGATTTAGCAGCCGCTCTCGCTAATAGTGAGGGTGTGGATAGAGCTGCGATCGCAGCTGACAATAGCGTTTGGTTTGATGCTACCCGGGCTTTGACCGACCATATACAAGAGCAGCCCAGCGATTTACAAGCCATCGCCAGCTGGCAAACTTTACTAAAATCCGTTGGTCTGGAAAATATTGCCGAAGCGCCTTTACTACCCCAAGGAGCAGAGCTTTCACCCCTACAGCCTTAGGCCTCTATCCTCAGCTCAAGCGAGGGTTGAGACGGCTATGACTAAAATTGCTCGTTGATTTTTGTTAAAGTTTATGAACACGTTCAACGTTGGCAATCTCACAAACTATTTATGTTGCGTCTCGAAAACATCAGTAAAGTTTATCCCACTGGGGAAGTATTACGAGACGTCACCTGGGAAGTTAAACCCGGTAATCGTATCGGGTTAGTCGGTGTAAACGGCGCTGGCAAATCCACCCAGCTCAAAATCATCATGGGGGAGGTTGAACCTACTAACGGCAATGTCATTCGTCCTAACGAACTCCACATTGGCTACCTAAATCAAGAATTTGAGGTTGATCTCCGCCGTACTGTCCGTGAAGAATTTTGGACCGTTTTTGAAGAAGCCAACGCAGTACAACAAAATCTCAGCGAAATTCCACTGCAGATGGAAACAGCTGAACCAGATGAACTAGAGAAACTGATCAAAGCCCTGGATCGGGAACAGCGAAAGTTTGAAGCGCTCGACGGCTATGGGTTGGAATCCAAAATTGAAAAGATTTTGCCCGAAATGGGCTTTCAAAATGACGATGGTGAACGCCTAGTCAGCTCCTTTAGCGGCGGCTGGCAAATGCGGATGGGTCTGGGCAAGGTCATGCTCAAAGCCCCTGACCTGCTGCTGCTGGACGAGCCCACCAACCACTTAGACCTGGAAACCATTGAATGGTTAGAAGGCTACCTCAAGGGACTCACCACACCCATGGTGATTGTCTCCCACGACCGTGAGTTTCTAGATCGCCTATGTACTCAGATTGTAGAAACTGAACGGGGAGTATCCACCACATACCTGGGCAATTACAGTACGTATCTAGCTCAAAAGGCAGAAGCTAAGGTAGCTCAGCAGGCCACATTTGACCGCCAACAAAAGGAAATGGCCAAGCAACAGGCCTTTGTAGATCGCTTCCGGGCCAGTGCCACCCGCAGCACTCAGGCTAAAAGCCGTGAGAAACAGCTGGAAAAAATGGAGTTGGTGAATGCGCCCATCTCCGATATTAGGACACTACAGTTCAAATTTCCTCCCGCCCCCCGCAGCGGTCGTGAAGTGGTGAAGATCAGCGAGCTCACCCATATCTACGGTGATAATATCCTGTTTCTAGGCGCAGAACTACTGATTGAACGAGGCGATCGCATTGCCTTTGTAGGGCCTAACGGGGCCGGAAAATCCACCTTATTACGCCTAATAATGGGCTTAGAAGAGCCCGTTGAAGGCTCCACCGTATTGGGAGAGCACAACGTCATCCCCAGTTATTTTGAGCAGAATCAGGCAGAAGCCTTAGATCTTAATAAAACCGTCATGGCCACCATCCATGATGAGGTACCCACCTGGAAAAACGAAGAAGTCCGCACCCTGTTAGGGCGATTTCTATTTAGTGGTGACATGGTACTCAAGCTAGTTTCAGCCCTTAGTGGTGGAGAAAAAGCACGATTGGCCTTAGCCAAAATGCTGCTGGCTCCAGCCAACCTGATGATATTGGATGAGCCCACCAATCACCTGGACATCCCGGCCAAAGAGATGCTTGAGTCAGCTCTAAAAGAATACGATGGAACGGTTTTAATCGTTTCCCACGACCGTTTTTTCATCTCTCAAGTTGCCAATAAAATCGTTGAGATTCGAGAAGGTGAACTGCGTCTATATCGCGGAGATTACAACTACTATTTAGAAAAAATAGCCGAAGAGAAAGAACGAGCCCGATTAGAAAAGCTAGAAGCAGAAAAAGCAGAAAAAGCAGCTGCTAAACGCAAAAAGCAAAAGGAAAAACAAAAAGCAAAGGCAGCTACCAAAAAGAAAAACTAATATCTGTATAAGGTCATCCATGGCGGATTAGATTCAACAACCACAGAGCGATTCCAACGGTGCTCCCAAAGCTTTTCTATAGTTCTATTAGCAGTCAAGCTGCTTAACTTAAACTTAAGATAAGAGTCGTCACTGGGTTATCCAAATTTTGCCAACAACAATAAGCAACCATTATTAATAGACAGAAACAATAGCGTGCATATATAGGAATGAATTGTCAGTTTGTGGATTTTTAATAAGTAATTTAACCCATTGATTTTTCAAGTGTTTTCTGGCAAAAATTTATAGCCAGCCGCTTGGCTAGGCAGGTTTGACCGTTATTAATTAATATTTTGAGTCCAGTAGTCGGAACAGCTTGGGATGGTTTTTTGGCCTGAGTGGCAGGATATGGAGAATAAATTGAAGAGCATCATACGTTATAGCTAAAGCTTTCACTGACGGATTTTCAAATCAGATCTAGCGTGATAGCTTGTTGGAGCTCAAACAATTGTTAAGAAAACCTTAATAATCAGGAAAGCACGGGTGATATGATCTCGCTAGATAAAAGCAAAGTCGTTCATAGTCGCAGTAAGGAATTGTAAGTATGGCACAGGAGTCTGTTTCTCCAATGGTGCTCGTTATCCTGGATGGATGGGGACACCGCGATGAGGACAATGGGAATGCAATTAATAATGCAAGGACCCCTGTCATGGATAGCCTTTGGACTGTCTACCCACACACTTTGATTCAGACATCAGGTAAGGATGTAGGGCTACCCGAGGGTCAGATGGGTAACTCTGAGGTGGGTCACCTCAACATTGGTGCAGGTCGCATTGTTCCACAAGAACTTGTCCGCATTTCCGACGCGGTTGAAAATGGTTCTATTCAAGAAAACCAGGCATTACTCAATGTGTGCCAGCAGGTACGCTATAACGGTGGCAAGCTTCACCTGATAGGTCTTTGCTCAGAAGGTGGAGTACATTCTCATCTGAATCATCTGCTTGGACTTCTGAATATGGCCAAGGAGCAAGATATTCAAGATGTTTGTATTCATGCCATTACCGACGGACGGGATACTCAGCCTAAGGCAGCTCAAACAGCAATTCAAAGGCTCCAAGATCACATTGATCAGATTGAAACGGGTCGCATTGTTACCCTGAGCGGTCGTTACTATGCAATGGATCGCGATCAGCGATGGGATCGGATTGAGAAAGTTTATAGGGTGATGACGGATTCTGGTTTAGGCAATGGCCAAAGTGCGCTGGAAGCCATTCAAGCATCCTACAATACGGACGTGACCGATGAATTTATCGAGCCCGTACGCTTAGCAGCTGGTACTGTCCAACCCAGCGACGGGGTTATCTTTTTTAATTTTCGCCCTGACCGAGCCCGACAGCTGACTCAAGCATTTGTCGCTCCTGGGTTTAGTGGTTTTGAACGACAGCAGCTTATAGCTCCCTTGAGTTTTGTAACCATGACTCAGTACGATGGGTCCCTGCCGGTTCAGGTTGCATTTGAGCCCCAAAATCTAAGCAATATTCTAGGGGAGGTAGTGGCTAACCATGGACTCAAGCAGTTCCGTACAGCAGAAACCGAAAAGTACGCCCACGTAACCTACTTCTTTAATGGAGGTCGAGAAGACCCTTTCCCTGGAGAAGAGCGTGAGCTAGTATCCAGTCCTCAGGTGGCTACCTACGATAAAGCACCTGCTATGTCAGCTAAAGCCGTCACTGACACTGCCATCACCGCTGTTGGCAAACGCGAATATAGTCTGGTGGTGATTAACTACGCTAACCCAGACATGGTTGGTCATACGGGCAATATGGATGCCACTATTCAGGCTCTAGAGTCCGTGGACGTACAGCTAGGTCGTCTGCTCGATGCCGTTGGCCAGGCAGGTGGAACGACTATTATCATTGCAGACCATGGCAATGCCGAATACATGTGGGATGACGAAGGTCGCCCGTGGACAGCTCACACTACTAATCCAGTGCCCTTTATTTTGGTAGAGGGTGAGCGTCTTAAGATTCCAGGTCGCGGATGTGAAGTAGACCTGCGCGAAAATGGGTGTTTAGCAGATATTGCACCCACTATTTTAGAAATACTGCAGCTGCCTCAGCCTCAGGAGATGACGGGTAAGTCAATTATTCAACCGGTTCGGGTTGATGTGAAACGCAACCGTACACCGGTTAAAGTATCACTGTAGTCTACGTTTGAGCATCTGCTCCATAGACGTTATGTTCAGGCTGCTACTTTAAGCAGTCACGAATGGTTCGCCAGGAGATCGTGCCCTAAGGTACGATAGTTGGGCTAATGATTCTGGTAGGCATTATTTTAAATGCCCCTAGCAATCGGGTTTACAGAAAAATCAGACTAGAAAGTTGCAATGGCGATAGTATCGGTTTTACAAGTGGTATGGCTAGTGTCTGCCATTGGCTTGATCATTTTGGTTCTATTTCATAGTCCCAAAGGTGATGGTTTAGGCGCTTTAGGTGGACAAGCTCAAATGTTTACCAGCACCAAGAGTGCTGAAACTGCTTTGAACCGCGCTACCTGGCTGCTGACGATTTTGTTTATGGGTATAACAGTTATTTTGAGTGCTGGCTGGCTAGATATCAACACTTCTGAGCTGCCTGCTTCAATAGATTCTTTACCTCCGATCGAGGAGCCAGCTCCTGCAGCAGTGGAAACAATTCCATCCGATCTATCAGCCCCTGAAACATCCGGTGAGGCTGCTGAATAAACACATTAAGGCCGGGGCGCAAATACTTATTAAAAAAGTCCCCAGTGCATAATGTACTGGGGGCTTTTAACTTTCATGAGTTATTCAACTCAAAAGTCTGATCGCGTAGACCAAACATTAAAGGGCAACCTTAAGTGATTGCCCAAAGGAAGAGATTAAAGAGCCTTAGCGCGAGCCACTACATTCTCAACAGTATAGCCATACTCCTGCATGACTCGACCGCCGGGGGCAGAAGCACCAAAGCCAGAGACGCTAATCATGTCGCCGTCCGCACCGTAGTATTTGCCCCAGCCCATTTCGATACCAGCCTCAACGACTAGACGCTTGGTAACCGATTTGGGTAGGACGGACTCTTTGTAATCAGCATCTTGAGCATCAAACAGTTCCCAGCAGGGCATGGAAACAACGCGAACTTTCTTACCGTCAGAACGTAGTTGCTCAGCAGCCTCTATGCACAGGGCCACTTCGCTACCTGTTCCGATCAAAATCAGATCAGCACCATCTTCGTCGGAAATGACATAGGCTCCCTTAGCAACAGCATCAATGGAGCTACCCTCTAGCTGAGGTAGGTTCTGGCGGGAGAACGCCATCAGTGTGGGTGTCTTGCGGCTTGCGATCGCAATCTTGTAAGCACCAGAGGTCTCATTACCATCTGCGGGACGAATCACATATAGGTTAGGAATCGCCCGCAAAGAGGCAATGGTTTCCACCGGTTGATGGGTGGGACCATCTTCACCCAATGCGATGGAGTCGTGGGTCATGACATACAGAACACCCGCCTCAGACAGAGCCGACAGACGGATCGCTGCGCGCATATAGTCAGCAAAAACCAGGAATGTGGCGCAATAGGGAATCAACCCCGAGTTGTGCAGCGCAATCCCATTACAGATAGCGCCCATACCGTGCTCACGCACACCGAAGCGCAGGTTTCGGTTCTCATAAGCACCCTTTTGAAAATCACCGGAAATCTTCATCAGGGTGTTGTTAGACTTTGCCAGGTCAGCAGAACCACCCACGAGTTCAGGAACAGCAGGAGCCAACGCATTTAACGTGGCTTCAGATGTCTTACGAGTTGCAATGGCTTTGTCGCCAGGGGCATAGGTGGGCAGTGCATCGGCCCAGTTAGCAGGCAGTTCACCGGAGAGCATGCGCTCAAATAAGGCCGCATCTTCAGCGTACTTAGTCCGGTAAGTAGCCAAGGTTTGATTCCACTCAGCTTCAGCACTGGCACCTTTCTCAACGGCCTGGCGGAAACGACCCAACACATCCTCAGGAATTTCAAAAGGCGCGTGGTCCCAACCCAGGTTCTTACGGGTCAGGTCAATTTCGGTATCACCTAAAGCTGCACCGTGCACACCAGAAGTGTCAGCCATATTTGGAGAACCATAACCAATGGTGGTAGTCACCTTGATCATGGTGGGTTTGTCAGTTACTTTCTTGGCTTCTTCGATAGCTTTGGCAACGGCACCCAAATCGGTATTGCCATTTTCCACATGGAGCACATGCCAGCCATAGGCTTCAAAACGCTTGCTCACATCTTCAGTAAAGGCGATGTCAGTGGAGCCGTCGATGGAAATATGGTTGTCGTCATACAGGGCAATCAGCTTACCCAGACCCAGGTGACCGGCCAAAGAACAAGCCTCACCAGAAACACCCTCCATATTGCAACCATCACCCAAAATCACATAGGTGTAGTGATCGACCAACGTGCAGTCGGGCTTGTTAAACCGGGCGGCCAGATGAGCCTCAGCCATAGCCAGACCCACACCGTTACAAATCCCCTGACCAAGCGGACCAGTGGTTACCTCAACACCTGGAGTCTCAAAGTTCTCAGGGTGTCCAGGGGTGGTAGCCCCCCACTGACGGAAATTCTTGATGTCTTCAATCTTGACACTGTCGTAACCTGTGAGGTGCAGCAGCGCATACTGCAGCATACAGCCATGTCCTGCAGAGAGGACAAAGCGATCACGGTTAAACCACTGGGGGTTTTTGGGATTAAAGCGCATAAACTGATCCCAAAGAACAAACGCCATTGGCGCAGCTCCCATGGGCAAACCAGGATGACCAGATTTTGCCTTCTCAACGGCATCAATGGCCAGGAACCGAATGGCATTTATACACTGCGTTTCAAGAGATTGGGTTGCGACAGCCATAGTCTTCCAAGTAGTTAACGACGGTACAGTCCAGGTGTGAACGAGCGAACGCACCTATGCTGATGGTGATAGCAGATTAGGAGCCCATAACCAGGTGCTCCCAAATACGCCAGGGTGATTGATAGCTGAGCGCACATATTTCACAACAGCGATGGCTGAAAACTATAAATAGCAACAGCTATGTGCGCGACGATTGGCTGCAAGCACATAGCCAATCGCTATAGCTAGGGACGGACAGGTAGGTAATCTACAAAGTCACCGAAACCAGGCATAGGCACCAGAGCCAGCAACAATGCGACAACAACCCCCCACAGACAACAGTTTCAGCGGGCAGTTGCTCATCCATCAAAACTGTTTTGATAGCCTATAGCTCCCCATGGAAACTATGGACACCAAGCTAGTCAAAGGAGAGCCACTGGCCTAAGCCTATACCGTGATTTGCCAGCACATTCATGGTTTTGAATAAGCTTGCGCAGGAGCAGGCACCCACAAAGTGAGCAAACCTTCCGTTTTACTTAATGTTTTCCGTTAAGTTATTATACCTACGAAGCTGTAGCACTAGCTACGATACTTGCGAAAAACAAGGGTAACATTGTGACCACCAAACCCAAATGAGTTGGACATTGCCACATCTACTGTTAACGCCCGACTTTGATTGGGCACGTAGTCAAGATCACAATCATCATCAGGCTCCTGCAAATTAATGGTGGGAGGTACATGGTCATTGGCAACAGCCATACAGGCAGCCACACCTTCAATGCCACCGGAGCCTCCCAACAAATGCCCCGTCATCGATTTAGTTGAGCTAATAGCCACTGTCTTAGCGCTTTCACCCAGAGCTGTTTTAATGGCAGCGGTTTCAGTCGGATCATTTGCCGGAGTGCTAGTGCCATGGGCATTGACATAACTCACATCGGCCGGAGATATCCCAGCATCTTTCAGCGCTAGCTCCATGGAACGAGCTGCACCAGCACCCCCAGGTACCGGGGCAGTCATATGGTAAGCATCGCAGGTCATGCCGTAGCCCACCATTTCTGCATAAATATGAGCACCGCGACTAAGGGCATGATCCAGTTCTTCTAAAATCAGGATGCCAGCACCTTCACCCATGACAAAACCGTCCCGCCCTTTATCAAAGGGACGGCTGGCGTGGTCAGGATCGTCATTGCGGGTAGAAAGCGCCCGAGCCGAAGCAAATCCAGCAAATGAAAGGGGCGTGATCGCCGCTTCAGTACCGCCGCAGATCATGGCCTGAGCATAGCCATTTTGAACAATCCGAAACGCATCTCCAATGGCATTAGATCCTGCTGCACAGGCCGTTACAGCGCAGGAGTTGGGCCCCTTTGCACCGGTATGAATCGCCGTCAGCCCAGCAGCCATATTGGCGATCATCATAGGCACCATAAATGGGCTACATCGGCTGGGACCTTTGTTCAGATAAACAGACTGCTGTTCTTCCATCACCTTGAGGCCGCCCACCCCTGTACCGATCATGACACCCACTTGCTCTGCGTTAAGATCGGTAATAGTTAACTTGGCATCGGCCAGGGCCTGTTTACTCGCTGCGATCGCAAATTGAGCAAATCGATCGGTCCGCCTAGCATCCTTAGAATCCAGATACATTTGCGGATCAAACCCTTTGACCTCACCAGCAATGCGGCACCTATGCTTGGACGCATCAAATAATGTGATTGGCCCAATGCCACTTTTACCCGCCAGCAAACCTTGCCAGTAGGCATCTAAATCATTACCGATGGGGGTAATTGCCCCCATTCCAGTAATCACAACGCGTTTTTTTTCAGTACTTGTCATGGTCATCGACACAAGGGGGAAGGTCCCACGGAATTAATAAAAACAGAATTTCAAACGGACAGAGAGAATTACGCAGAGGACTTCTCAGTGATAAAGTCAACTGCCGCCTGAACAGTACCAATACCCTCAGCAGCCTCATCAGGGATTTCAATATCAAACTCTTCTTCAAGAGCCATGACAAGCTCTACAGTATCCAAAGAGTCAGCCCCTAAGTCATTGGCAAAACTAGCCTCGGGCTTGACCTCGGACACATCAACGCCGAGCTGTTCAGATACGATTGATTGAACCTTTCCCAAAATCGCGTCAGCCATAATCTCCAAATTTCCTTTTCAGCGGCAGCAAAGAGCATGTCCCAAATTCAAATTGGAACACTCCCAGACGACAAAGCGCCTGTCTGAATTTAGACATTTTTTCATCTTACTAGGAAAGCGTGCGTCCTACTCGTACGGCCTCAGGCCAAGAAGCAAGGTTTAGGACGGTCAGTCAGAGGGAGCAAGCCGACTGTAAAAGTGATTTATTACGATCCATAAACTTTTGAGATGTAGCTCCGTTCCCTAAAAACGGCACTGATAGACTAAAACTTGATTGGAGAACTCTTTTGGCTAATTTTGGCTAATGTAAATGGATCTTATAGATTGTGATCTACAGTACTTCTAGTTCTTTAGATTTTACGTTCTAAGTCGGTTCAATACATTACGGGTCATAGCCAAGCCGCTATATAGCTGAAACCGTTTAATAATATTGGAGCATTCCTTCGATGTCTCATTCGGTCAAAATTTACGATACTTGTATTGGTTGTACTCAGTGTGTTCGGGCATGCCCGACAGACGTGCTAGAGATGGTTCCTTGGGACGGCTGTAAGGCTGGTCAGATTGCCTCTTCCCCCCGAACTGAAGACTGTGTTGGTTGCAAGCGTTGTGAGACCGCTTGCCCCACTGACTTCTTAAGCATTCGTGTTTACCTGGGTGCTGAAACCACTCGTAGCATGGGTCTAGCCTACTAGACATATTAGAGATTTATTGAATAGCAGCTTTCACTCGAAACGTTTATATGCTCCTGGTCCTCTAAGGTCCGGGAGTTTTTGTATGGGTTCTACGCTGCCGCTATAACCAGATCTCTACGTTGACTGAGCATTAACTAAGCCCGTACCGCAAACTTGCGCACCGCCACTAGACTGCCTAACAGTCCAACTAAACTCCCAAGGGCAAACAGGGCAGCAGGCAGCATAATCATTTGCCGAGTCGTAAACTGTAGTCCAACGGCTAAAAACTGCAGAAATTCGGGCTGCTGCGCTGACAAACGCTGTAGGGATTGATGGGTAGCGATCAGCAGAGCCCATGCACTCAATGCCCCTAATATCCCAAAGGTAATCCCTTGCAAAATAAACGGCATATAGATCCAGATGGATGTGGCACCCACCAGCTGCATCACCTCAATTTCTCGCCGCCGTGCCATCACAATTAAGCGAATAGTGGTGGTAATTACTGCGATCGCAGTCAAACTCAAAATTGCTAGCACCCCCAGGCTGACATACTGTAGCCCCTCATTAAGCTCTGTCAGACGCTGTACCGCCTCGGTGATGTAGAGTACTTCATCCACCCCTGAAATATTTTCCAATTTGGTGGCGACTGTTGGGACCGCCTCCGAGGTTTTTACTTTGACCTTAATCTCATCCACCAGGGGGTTACCCTTGAGCTGTTCCGTTGCCCCAGAGATATCCGTAATCCCTAGTTCCTCACTAAGCTGAGCCCAAGCTTCTTCCTTGGTAACTGCCACCACATCCGTCACATCGGTCAAACCGCGAATGCGATCGCTTAGGCTATTAGCCGTAACACCACTGTCCAAATAAACGGCAATCTCCAGCTGACTGCCAAACTGATTTAACAAACTTTCTACTTGCCAGGTTGCCTGCAAACTAATCCCAAATAAAAATAGCAACACCATAATGGTGCTCACAGCAGCCCAGTTCATCCAACCGCCGCGCTGCAGCCCTAAAAAGGTTTCCCGTAATAAATAACTGGCTTTAGTAAAAAACTTCCCCATACTGGCTTAAGTCCGTTCCTAACATCCATACTTCAGGTCAGCCTGCACGAGGTGATGCCCAAGTTGCTAGGATAGAGTTCTAGATTCATCAGCCTAATCAATTTAGCCGTGGGTATTTCAGTCAGCAAAGAAAAGTTAAAAAAGCCGCCTTTAGAATTGCACTATTTAGGCGATCGAGTGCTTCGCAAGCCAGCGAAACGTATTGCCAAGGTAGACAAAGATATTCGTGAGCTGGCTAATAAGATGCTGCAGACTATGTACAGCGAAGACGGCATTGGTCTTGCTGCGCCACAAGTTGGTGTTCACAAACAAATTCTCGTGGTTGATACCGACCCCGAAGAAGCGGCTAACAAGCCCATTGTCATGATCAACCCCAAAATTATTCGCCACAGCAAAGACATGGCCTGTGGGCAAGAAGGCTGTTTGAGCATTCCCAATGTTTTTCTGGATGTTATTCGTCCAGCCGCCATTGAGGTTAGCTTCAAAGATGAAAATGGTCGTCCCCAAAAGATCAAAGCTGATGATTTACTGGCTCGCGTCATTCAGCATGAGATGGATCATTTAAATGGCGTCATGTTTGTTGACCGGGTGGATAACGCCATTGCCCTGGCCCAGGAACTTCAAAAAGGCGGGTTTTCTGCTAATGATGTTAGAAAGGTTGCCTAGAAATTGAAGGTTCGTTTGGACGTTATAGGTACCGCTCAAATAGCCCAATAGGCAACATTTGGACCCAAGAATGTCCAGGTCAAGCTAACTTTCATACTTTTTTCATCATCAGGAGAATATAGTGACCCCTAAAAGCGGTTTATTTCTAGCTGGCACGTGCATTGCCGCCATTGCCGGTGTTGGCTCCGTCTTTGAACTAACCTCAGGTGAACCGGATTTAGGCGTATTACCTACAGGTATTGTGCTGGCCTTGAGTATTCCAGTGACCGTTATTTTGTTTATAGCCGCCGTCAAAGATACTCGCGAAAATCAGGAGTGGTAGCGCATAGCAGAACCACATCTTGACGCCGTAACAGCGTTAAGATGTAAAGGAATGTATCGTTTTTAAGCTTGTACCGATTACGACATCGGGCTTATGGCGATAACCACGCATATATCTCTGCTTTCCCATAATGAATCTATTGTTTGTATTCAAACTGCTTTTAGCCATGTCGATCCTTGGCGTTGCAGTCTATCTACTGACACCTCGTCGCTATCAGTCCTCTGATTCTGTGGCAAATTCCTACGATCAGTGGACCGATGACGGCATCTTAGAATTTTATTGGGGGGAGCACATTCATTTGGGACACTACGGGTCTCCGCCGCATTCAAAAGACTTTCTCAAAGCCAAGGCAGATTTTGTCCATGAAATGGTGAAGTGGGGAAAATTGGATCGATTTGCTCCGGGGACGACTTTACTTGATGTGGGCTGCGGCATTGGCGGTAGCAGCCGGATTTTAGCCAGAGATTATAGGTTTGACGTCACCGGCGTTACCATTAGTCCTCAGCAGGTACAGCGTGCGCAGCAGCTGACACCCGCCGATGTAACTGCCCAGTTTCAGGTAGATGACGCCATGGCTTTGTCATTTCCTGATGCCAGTTTTGATGTGGTTTGGTCAGTAGAAGCTGGCCCCCACATGCCGGATAAAGCCGTATTTGCCCGAGAGTTGATGCGTGTGTTGAAACCCGGTGGTCTGTTGGTACTGGCTGATTGGAATCAGCGGGATGATCGTCAGGTCCCTTTAAATTTTTGGGAAAAGCCCGTTATGCGACAGCTGCTAGATCAGTGGTCCCATCCGGCCTTTGCCAGCATCGAAGGCTTTGCTGAAAATTTAGAAGCCACCGGATTTGTCCAGGGAAATGTGGTCACAGCCGACTGGACTCAAGCAACACTGCCCTCGTGGCTAGACTCCATTTGGCAGGGGGTAATCCGGCCCAAGGGGTTGATTCGCTTTGGTTTCTCAGGCCTGATTAAGTCCCTACGAGAGGTACCCACCCTGATACTGATGCGACTGGCTTTTGGAGCCGGTCTCTGTCGATTTGGCATGTTCCGTGCGGTGCGAGCAAACACCGTGCCCGCCCCCAGCACACAACAGCTGGCCACATCATCAAGTACTTTTGAGTAGTCGACTCTCTCCTCTTCTATGGGTGTAATTATTGTTGGAGCGGGACCAGCAGGGGCCAGCTTGGCCTTCTTGTTGGCTCGGGCCGGTCTCCGTGTCACCTTGCTCGAACGGGAAACGACATTTGATCGAGTCTTTCGAGGCGAGGGGTTAATGCCTGCAGGCATG
>JBCCJR010000050.1:0-19106 GCA_039045805.1 Cyanobacteria bacterium P01_C01_bin.118 | reverse complement strand
GCACAACTCCACGTCAGACCATCAAATTATGCATCGCTCTAATGTGCTTCAGTTACAACCATCGCAGATTGAAAAGGCAAGTAAAATTGCAGCGAATGCATTGATAACTGATCCAGTATTTAGCTATTTAACACCGGATGACCCAGAACTGCGATTTCAAGCTTTATGTTGGCTGACAAGTCGATTAATGGCTTACTGCAGTTATTATGGGCATGTCTATACGACATCAGACTTACAAGGAGTAGCGGCTTGGTTGCCACCGTCAGGGAAATTTTCTACTGATTTGCTCCAGCAATTAAAGATGTTGCTGCAGCTTGAGTTGTATAAACTACCAGTAAAGATGGGTTGGACTCGATTAGCACGATGGTTAAATGTGTTGTACATAATCGAAAAAGCTCAGCAACAAGACATGGCCAACTCTCCCTACTGGGATTTGGGGTTAATGGTTGTGCAACCAGAGAGTCAAGGACAAGGGATAGGGAGCCAATTGCTACAACCTATTTTGCATCGAACAAGTGATGAGGGACTTCCTTGTTCTGTCGTCACGGCGACAGAGTTAGCCGTGCAGTTTTACCAGAAAAATGGGTTTGAAATCACTCGTAAGCAACAACTTGCAGATGATGCTCCGCCATTTTGGATACTCAGGCGTAACCCATGATCAGAGTACTGCTGACCAAGGAGTAAACGAGTCATCGGCTCTAGCCGACTTGAGTTCTATGACTAACTCAGCGGTTTTAAGATAGCGCACCGTATGGCCTTGTTTACACAGATGGTCCGCTAAGACACAGCTCAAAAATGTTTGCCAGTCCCCACTGGAGCAGCCTCTGCTTCAACCTCGCGCACCTAGATAATTTATGCTATTGATAATCAATATTCATAAAGGCTTACCAGTTGTATAGCCAGAGCATCGTATGGAGAATCTGCTACATGCAAGTGAGTTTTGCTGCTAAAGATGTAGATGAGCTGTTTACGGAATGTGAACGCAAGCTTGGTGCTTGTACTCAGGTAAACTCTACTGAAACATTGCTCAAATTGTCTCCCCAGATTGGCAAAGGTTACTGGCAGCGGATAAAATTACGTCCGGGTTTAGAAATATCAATAGGTAACTTTGAAGTACCAGAGCCTTTCATAGCAGAAATTTCCCAGCAATTTAACCGGGAAGTGGTTGAGTTTAAGTCGTCTTTATCAGGACATGTAAAAGGAGATTTTTTAGACTTCAAAGACAATTATCAGCTTGCGCCTAGACAAAGCCGAGTCAGCTTTTCCAGCAATTGTGGAGAGTGGATAGAATGTCAAGCTCGTCAGCCTATTATTCACGTAGAAGTGACTGCTGAACTATCTACATTAAGTGATCTAGTCGCGGGTCAAGTAGATCAGATTTCTAATAATTTACACGCTATTTTGACAGGCAAGACAACTGCGCCCTTATCTCTAACACAGCAGATGTCCAATGTTACATTTCACACAGCAGAACAGATTTTAAATTGTCCTTACCAGGGATTGACCCGTCAACTGTTTCTAGAAAGTCGGGCGATTGAACTTATTGCCTTACAGCTGCCTGTAAAGCCTGCAGAAGCTCCTACAGCATCAGGCTGCTATTCCCTTAAAGCGGATGAAGTGGATCGAATTCACCATGCCAAGAAGATTCTATTGAACAATTTGGAAAAACCACCATCGCTGCTTGAGTTAGCACAACAAGTTGGACTCAATGATTACAAATTAAAGCTAGGCTTTCGTCAGGTACTTGGTACAACTGCATTTGGCTGTTTGTACCACCATAGAATGGAGAAGGCTAGGGAATTATTAGAGACAAATTGTTCCACCGTGACAGAAGTTGCCCAGGCAGTTGGTTACACCAGCACCACATCGTTTAGTGCCGCATTTAAGAAAAAATTTGGAATGTCTCCCAGACGCTACAAGTTTCGCCCTTGAGGCAATGGCGATCCGTTTGCAATAGGAAAAAATCCGTTTTGAAGAGGACACGACCAATCACTATCTCATATCATCACGTCAGCGTTAGCTGAGAATGGTTATTATTGGCCGTTTTATGCATTTGCCCCCTATTGTGTGAGGAGATAATGTGAGGAACCTCTATCTGCTAAAAAGTCTTTGGCTAGCTAGTCTTCTATGGATTTTTCTCTGTCAAGTGGTTATTGCTGAATCAGTAGCAGACTTAGATTCAGACAGTCCTGCTGTGGATGCATTGAATAACCGAAAGGAGGCTGCTCCAGAGTGGATATCTCAAACTCCGACCTCGGACACAGATGCGCTCGAAGAGAAAGACGAGGACGAGGACGAGGAAGAAGATACTCTGCGCATTGTGGTAACGGCAGAAAAAACGCCTGAGGTGGTGCAAGACGTACCCATCAGTCTAACTGTACTCACTGAAGATGAGTTAGAAGACGCTGACATTACAAGTCTTGACAGGATTGCTGGTAATACTCCCAACTTTTCCTCTTTTTCAGCTACCGGCAGCCGCAGTTTTACGTTTTACAGCATTCGTGGTCTATCCAACCAAAACTTTGGCTCTCGGGATCCGGTGGCCTTCTATGTTGATGATGTACCCTACGACTACGGCAGTTTTATTGATTTAGACTTACCCGATCTACAGCAGGTGGAGATTTTGCGGGGACCGCAGAACACGCTCTATGGCCGCAGTAGCCAGGCAGGTGTAGTTAACATCACCACTCGCAAGCCGACGAATGAATTTTCGTTCAACAGTACGGCTGGCTATGGTAGTGAAGAAAATTTGGATCTTCGAGCTGGTGTTAGCGGTCCTATCATTGCGGATGAGCTATTTTATCGCCTGTCCGGTAGCTTTGAACGGCGAGATGGCTTTTATGACAACGGCTTTCTAGATGAAGAATATGATGAAAAATCAGGAGGAACGGGACGGGCACAGTTACGTTGGACCCCAACGGAGGCATGGGATGTTTCGTTGAATGCATCCGTTGAAGATTATCAAGATGGTAGCTTTCCTTTTGTGCCGTTTGATGACGATCCCTTTGACATTGATCAAGACTTTAATGGATTTAGTGAGCTAAGTACCAACAGTCAATCTATAAAGGTGGCTTATCTCCAGCCAGATTTTCGAGTTACATCGATTACCACTCGTCGTTTTTCGGACCAAGCGGCAGTTAGTGATGGTGATTTAACAGTTGCAGATGCAGCTATCGCTGCATCTGCCTTTGATTCAACTGTATGGACCCAGGAATTACGGTTACAATCTCCCGAAGATGCGGACCAGCTGCAGTGGATTGTAGGGGGCTACTTTGAATCTAGGGAATTTGATAATAATGGATTTGAGTCGGTTTTTAGCAATGATGCGGCAGCAATCTTTGGGCCGACAGCGATTGCAGGATCAAGCATCATCCTTACGGCTGATTCCCTTGACACGACTTGGGCTGCCTTTGGCCAAGTGAGCTATCGTCCCATAGATCCCCTGAGTCTGACTGTTGGCTTGCGATATGAAAATACTGACAGTGAGCTTTCACGCATTGAGCAGGTCTTCCGCCTTCCAGGGTTTCCTGATACCACACTGTTTGCATTTAACGATGTGGAACAAAGCTCCGATGCTCTCCTACCAAGGTTTGCAGTGGACTATCGCTTGAGTCCCGAAGCCACGATATATGGCACTATTGCGCGAGGTTATCGGCCAGAGGGAGTCAATATTTCAGCCGATAATGCAGCCTCTTTGCGCTTTGGGGCTGAGCGTTCCTGGAACTTTGAAGTGGGTGTGAAAACTGCCTGGCTTGATGATCGGCTGGGGGTGAATCTCTCACTTTTCCATAATCCTGTTGATAACTATCAAGTCGCTACATTTGATCCATTTACGCTATTTACAGATAGCGTCCGCAATGCCGATGTTAGTATTACGGGTCTGGAATTTGATGTGAGGGCCACTCCTGTCGAAGGGTTAGATTTTATAGCGGGATTAGGCATTGTTGATGCTGAATTTACTAACTTCACCGACCCAAATACGGGAGCTAATTTTGATGGCAACAGTCTGCCCTATGCCCCCGATCTGACTTATAATGTTGCGGCTCAGTATCGCGCACCGTTTGGGTTGTTTGCCCGATTAGAGCTGCAGGGTGTTGGTGAGACATTTTTTGATGAAGGAAATACCTTAGAGCAAGATCCCTATACGGTGGTTAATGCTCGTCTCGGCTATGAGTTTGATCAGTATGGTATTTATCTCTTTGCCAACAACCTGTTTGATACCCGATATATTGTCCAAGCCTTTGATATTGGTGTGGGACAAGCAGGGGCCTTTGGTGTTCCAGCTACCTATGGTGTCCAGTTCAGGTCTAGCTTTTAAGTGATCAATCACCAACGAAGCAAGAAATTTGCACTATTGAGCAGTCTGTACATTTCGCAGTACATTCCGCTGATGTTTTTTGTGCAGGCACTGCCTGTTTTTATGCGAGAGCAAGGAGCATCATTAGAGTCCATTGGGTTAGTTTACTTGCTAGCTTTACCCATACTGCTAAAGGTATTTTGGTCTCCTTTAATTGATCGCTATGGCTACACTCGTTGGGGCCACTACCGTTTTTGGATTGTTACGTTTCAGCTGCTGTTGGCAGGTGTGGCTGCTGTGTGTGCATTTGTGAATCTCCAAAGCAATTTTATATTGCTCTATGGATTACTTATGGTGATGTCCACACTGACGGCTAGCCAAGATATTGCTACAGATGCGTTGGCTGTAGGACTATTGGCTCCAACAGAGCGGGGCTGGGGTAACGGCATTCAGTCAGCAGGCAACTATTTAGGAGGCATGTTGGGTGGTGGGGTTATGCTGGTTTTACTCAACCAATTGGGCTGGGAGCGAAGTCTTCTCACGCTGGCACTTATGGTGGTGGTAGCATTAGTCCCCATATTGCGCCATCGGGAACAGCTACCTCCGAAACAGGCTAACGATCAGGCCACTAATGTGTGGATGGATTTAGTTCACTTTTATCGTCGTCCTGGGATGTGGCGTTGGCTGATGGTGCTAACGCTTTATATTATTGGTGGCACTATGGTAGAGAGTATGTTTCGGCCTCTTTTGGTGGATGTGGGATTATCGCTGACTGATATTGGTTGGCTGTTGGGGGTGGTGGGTAATGGGGCGAGTGTTGTCGGGGCAGTGGTGTCAGGACTGTTAGTGGTTCCCCTGGGGCGTAAGCGAGCGCTTTTGTTTTTTGGTCTTTTTCAAATTCTTGCTATTTTGACCTGCCTGTTGCCTGCTGTCGGGGTAAGCAATCGTCCAGTACTTTATTTAGTTACTATTGTGGCGGGTTTCGCTAATAGTGCTATTTTAACGGTGTCATCCACAGTGATGATGGATAAGAGTCGCTTGGCCATGGCGGGAACAGAGTATACTGCTCAAACATCCATGGCGTATTTTGGCTCTTTTTTGGCTGCCGGCATTAGCGGTGTTATAGCCTCAGCAATTGGCTACCAGGGATTGTTTGGGGTGAGTGCGGTAGTGGCATTGCTAGCAGTTATTTTAATTAGTCGGGCATCGTCATTGGCTTATGAGGGGTAAGTCATCAATATTCTTTAAAGAGTCATTGTTGAAGAGATGCTCCATAAAATATTTGTCTTGTATCTAAGACTTAGACGTCAATTGATTTTGTTTCTTTACGAGTTTGATATGTCATCCAGAGCGATGGCGCTATTGAAGTTGTAGCTGTTTGTTTAGATGCATAAATCATCCGTCTGGGATAATAAAAGATCCGTTTGACATATGTTGCATCGCCTGGGGTTGGCTATGATGGTTACACTCTAAAGTTGTCCTATGGTTAGTCAACCCTTTTCTCAACCGCCTACTGGTGTCTGGAGTATTATGGCTCCAGTTAAAGGGCGAATTATTATTGCGATCGCACTTTCTGCCCTTAGCGCCCTCAGTAGTCTTGCATCGCTGTTAACAATTCCCTTTATCGCCGCAGAGCTGTTGTCTGAAACTCCAGCTCCAGAGACTATTTGGCGCTGGGTTGGAGTAGCGCTGGGGATGGTAGTGATAGCCTTTACCTCCCGCGTTTTTGCATTTAGAGTATCTCACATTGGAGCCTTTAACCTTGAGGTAATCCTACGCACTGCCCTGGCTGAACATTTAGCCCAGGTGCCACTTGGCTATGTCATTACCACTGGCTCAGGCGCTGTCAAAAAGCTGGTGCAGGATGATGTTAAAGCTCTCCACGCCTTTGTTGCTGATAGTACCCCATTAATTGGCCAGGCCTACACGATACCGGTCATTGCCTTGGTGGCTGTGCTAGTTGCCGATTGGCGATTAGGCTTAGTGACTCTAGCAATAGTGCCTGTGGGACTGATTTTTATTAAATTTGCCCTGCAAGACTATGAAGAACAGCGGGATGCCTATGATCGTGCGAATGAGAAAATCAACGGCGTGATTATTGAATTTGTCCAGGGCATGCAGGTAGTACGAACATTTGACGATGGTAGTAGCTCGTTTGCCCGCTTCCAAGCTGCCCTCGATACCTTTACCCAAACTCTGCGGGACTGGAATGATAAAAATCGATTTTCTGCTCGTTTAGGTTCTCTCTTATTTGAACCGCTGCCCACATTGGTCGTTGTTTCTGTTGTCGGGGTCTGGTTGCTGTCCCAAGGTGGTTTAACCATACCGAGATTTTTGGTTTTTCTATTAATAGCACCCCGCTTATGTGGCGCATTTAAGCCAATTTTTACCCTCTCTTACATGATTAATCAGGCCAATGCTGGAGCGATGCGGATTGGTACTGTTTTAGCGGAACCAGCGTTGCCAGAGCCATCACAGCCGCAACAGCCTGCGGATGCCTCTATTTCTCTCCATAATGTTACTTTTGCCTATGGTGATGGCACGCCTGCATTACAGAATATATCACTGAATTTACCCATGGGCAGTGTAACCGCTCTGGTGGGGCCATCGGGGGCTGGTAAAACCACCCTGGCTCGACTTATTCCTCGATTTTGGGATATTAATGAGGGAGCGATTGAAATTGGCGGTGTGGATATTCGTCAGATGACGTCAGACACGTTAATGTCCTGGGTCTCTTTTGTTTTTCAAGACACTTTTTTGTTGCAAGATACTGTTTTTAACAACATTAAACTGGGTCGTTCTGATGCTACCCGTGAAGAGGTAGAAGCAGCCGCTCAGGCGGCTCAGGCCCATGGATTTATTCTGAATCTGCCCCAAGGCTATGACACCTTAGTAGGAGAACGGGGGGGACAGCTATCAGGGGGACAGCGCCAGCGCATCACCATTGCCCGCGCTATTCTGCAAGATAATCCAATTGTGGTTTTGGATGAAGCGACGGCCTTTGCCGATCCGGAAAATGAAGCGTTGATTCAAGCTGCGATCGCAGCCCTCACCCAAGACAAAACCCTGATTGTTGTTGCCCACCGTTTGGCCACCATCACCCAGGTTGACCAGATTGCTGTGCTAGATCAAGGTCGCCTAGTGGAGTTGGGGAAACATGAGCAATTGATCGCCGCCAATGGTCTGTATGCCCGACTATGGTCTCGACATCAAGCTGCCCAAAATTGGGGCTTAAACATGAAGCAGTCAGTACGAACGAACGTATAAGTGAATATTTAGGCAAATAACAATGTTAAACACCTATCACCGCATGATGGATGCGGCAGGCTCCCATCGGCCCCAACTACAAACAGCTTTGCGGTTATCGGTGATCGCATCGATTATTCAAGGCATTATTTTTGCCCTTTTCTTTCCATTGCTATCCGCCCTGATGGCATCTCCTCCGGATATGCAGCAGGTTTGGATCTTACTGGTACTGTTTACATTCCTGGTTATGATTGAAGGGGGGCTACGCTGGCGAGAAATGGATTTTGAATGGTTGACCTCCGCTGATATGGCCCATGAGCTGCGGTGCCGGTTGGCAGAGAAGTTGCGACAAATGCCCTTGGAAGAACTCAGTCAGCGACAATCAGGAGATCTCAATATTGTTATGAGCGGCAATGTCAGTGAGATTGTCCTTTGGATTGGCAGTTTGGCGACATTGACGATTCAGACTGTGATTGTGCCGTTGATGACGGTGTTGGTTACTTTTTTTATTGACTGGCGACTGGCGATTTCGTTATTGTTAACATTTCCGCTGGCCATTCCCATTTATCGCTACACCCGGGATTTAGTCAAAGTTTCACTGCGAGAGACCGCTGTTGCCGATGCACAGGCCGCCTCACGAATTGTTGAGTATGCCCAAGGCTTACCGGTGCTCAAATCGACTGGGCAAGTGGGGGCACGTTCAGAACTTTTGCAAACAGCCCTGGAGCATCAGCGACAGGTTCAAACTAAGGGGGAACGGTTGATGACACTGCCCCTGGTGTCTGTGTCAACGTTGGTAGAAGCGGGTATCTTAGTGCTGATTAGCTTAGGGATTTTATTTATTTTTCAGGGCAGTCTTTCCATTCCAGTCTTGCTTGCCCTGATTGTTATTGCCATGCGCTTTACTGAACCCCTCTCCCTGCTACTTGGCCTGACCAGCATCCTGGATTTGATGGAAGTCGGCATCGAACGGGTTCAAGCTATCATGGCGATTCCTGCTTTGCCCATACTCGCCCCGGCCACCCAGCTAACTCAGTTTGACATTGCCTTTGATAATGTATCCTTCCATTATGCTCAACAGCAAGAGTGGGCGCTGAAAAATGTGTCTTTTCAGCTGCCACCTAAATCTTTAACAGCTCTAGTGGGGCCGTCTGGCAGTGGTAAAACTACCATTACTCGATTAATTACTCGATTTGCCGATGCCCAACAAGGGGCGATCCGCATTGGCGGTGTGGATGTGCGTCAAGTAGATCCGAGCCATTTGATGCGAGCCATTTCAGTCGTGTTTCAGGATGTGTATCTGTTTGACGATACTATCCTCAACAATATTCGTATGGCCAAACCTGAGGCCACTGATGTGGAGGTGGAAGCAGCCGCTAGAGCCGCTAACTGTCATGATTTTATTATGAGATTAGCCCATGGCTATGACACCCGTATTGGTGAAATTGGCGGCACCCTGTCGGGGGGAGAACGTCAGCGGGTTTCCATTGCGCGGGCGATTCTCAAAGATGCACCAATTGTGCTGTTGGATGAACCTACCTCGGCCTTGGATACGGAGAGCGAAGTTGCCGTCCAAACCGCCATCAATCGCCTGATTGCTAATAAAACCGTCATTGTGATTGCCCATCGTCTGTCCACGGTTGCCGACGCTGATTTGATTTTAGTGTTGGAAGACGGTGAGATTGTGGAACAAGGGACTAGCTGGGAGTTATTAAACCAAAAAGGGCGCTATGCCAGCCTATGGAATGCACAGCAACAGTCTCAAGGTTGGCGCATTGCAGCTTAGTCCCAGGGAGTTACTGTTCTAAATTAGCAACACTCTATTTCTTTACCTTGCATATCCCCTTAGGGGGGATATAGTAGATGTAATAACCCTATCCCTCCAGGGACTAACGTGTATACACATCTCGAACTCAAGCTCAAAATCCTGCATTACCCCCCTTAATCCCCCCTTGGTAAGGGGGGAAGTTTCCGGTCTCCCCCTTACCAAGGGGGAGTTAGAGGGGGTTAGACGACCGCAAATGCTAGTTGTCAGGACTTGTGTGTACACCGTAGCTCCAGGGGTAATAGGTTCAAAGTGTTTTAGAGTGTTTAAAGGAGAGCTCTGATAAATTTAGATTTTTAATTGGATTTTTAGTATGTGGAAACAGCGTCCTCGATGGCTGCAGGGGTTAGCTAATCCGGTTTTTGCCAGGCTTTATATGGCTCAAACCATCAATCTGGTGGGGGAATCTCTCACCTGGTTAGGTCTGGCTTTATTAGCGTTTGAGTTAGCGGGTGAAAAGTCAGGAACTATTTTGGCGGGAGCCCTTACCCTAAGAGTTTTGGCCTTTGTCGTACTGGCTCCAATTGCAGGTGCGATCGCAGATCAGATCGATCGCAAACGCCTGATGATCACCACACACCTGATCCGCATGGGGATTGTCTGTTTATTACCCTTTATCAATCAGCCCTGGCATATCTACGCGATAGTGTTCTCACTGAATGTGTTCTATGCCTTTTTCACACCCACATATAAGGCTACTATTCCCCTAGTCACAACAGAAGACGAATGTCCCAAGGCCATTGCCCTATCCAGTGCCACTTATCAGCTGCTGGGGGTTTTAGGTCCCGGCTTGGCAGGTAGTATTGCAGCTTGGGTCGGTACACGGCAGGTCTTTTTTCTAGATGCGATGACGTTTTTGGTGGCGGCCGTTTTGATTGCTACTCTACCGGGGCACCTGCGAGCGGACGACTATGGGGCAGCAGGTGAGAAAACAACTACCAAAGCTGTTGAAACCGTTATTCGAAATGTTAGAACGGGGACCAGTTGTTTATTTACCGATCCGCCCATTCGCTATGCGCTGATGCTGCAATTGATTGCTGCGATCGCAGGGGCACAAATTCTCGTGAATACAGTGGGCTATGTCCAGGGTACCCTGCAACTGGGGAAGCTTGAATACGGTTGGGTAATGGCCGCCTTTGGTATTGGTGCCACCATCACCGCTATTGGTTTAGGTAATGCTAAAAAGAAGCGCAGTCCTATTCTGTTAACCAGTATTGGCGGGGTTGTGATTACCCTAACGCTGATGACGGCAAATCTTACCGGCTTTGGCGTTCTCTTATTGTTATGGGCATTAGCCGGCATGGGAGAAACCCTGGTTAATGTGCCCACCCAAACCCTTATTGCCAGCCGGGTAGCCAAAGAAGCCCAGGGACGAGTCTACGGTGCTCAATTTGCCTGGAGCCATTTTTGGTGGGCCTTAGCTTATCCCCTGGCTGGTTGGTTAGGTAACTATTCCCCTAATTATCACTTTTTCTACAGTAGCCTTATCGGGGCTGGACTGTTAATGATTGTATATCTGTGCTTAAAGCCGCAACGCCTTACCCAGTTACAGACCGGACTCTGGCATGAGCATGCCCATGTCCATGATGAACACCATGTCCACGAACATAACAGTTCTAATCATCACAGCCATTTGCATTTCCACACAGCCATGAAACCAGGTCTCAGCCATGGAGCCTCATCATGACTCAGGCAGCTAACTAGATTTTTGAACTTAGCTCTGAGAGAGAGGGAGGATGCGCCATGTTGAAAATTAAAATATCTCGTACCTGATGAATACAATACCGGTTAAGAAATTGACCATTGAGGCACAGCAGTATGATTCCCTAACGTCAGCATGACATTATTGCCAATAATTCTCAATATCAAAAATGCGTTTCGGGCTCAAAATGACTGGCTAGATGCGAGCACTTTATCCTAATTTAATGGGATTTATTCTTTACAGCAGTTCTGGCTGCGCCTGTCTTCATGGTCAATCAAATGCCTTCACCAGACCCGATAGGCCATCTGCTAGCACATCATCGACGGCCACCAAGCAGGTGAACCATGGGTTGGGTGAAACAGATGTTCCAGTTAATCCGGCCCGCATTGTCGCTAGGAAACTTAACAGCAAGCGTAAGTTTTGACACATCTTATCGATGGTGAGAAGACCTATAATGCAATCTATTCTCATTAGCAGTGTCTACCCCGGCTATGAAACCAAGACTAGTCCTGAATCATCGTGAAGATTGGCTTTTACCAGGCAGCCCAGACGATTCACGACTGTTTCATGCAGACCCGTCCGATCAAATCTTGGTTTATCCATCTTCTGTAGGTCAAGGGTACAGACAAAAAATTCGGTTAAATGAGGACCTAACCCTCGTCATCATGGACTATGTGATTAACCATGATGTTCTGTTTGATGTGCCTGGAGAGACTGCCTGCACTAAGTTTGAGTTTCCGCTGGATACCGGTCCTCAATATAGTGAGTTTATTCCTGTCATTGGTTTTAGAATGTTAGGAACAAGCCGACCTAAAAAACGAATCTTTGAGGTTGAAGTTGTTTTCAACCATTTTTCCAGCTTGTCCTATGCAAAAGCCTGCTTAGAGCGTTTTCCCCCGCAAACGCAGAGAATTGTAGAAGGCATCGTACAATCTATGTGGAAATTTCAAGGTGGACGTCTGGGCTTAGATACGGATGAGATGATGGACCGGCTTGTGAAGTATACAGCCAAGGGAGCCATGGTTTCCTACTCTGATGTTACCCTCGGACATCTTCTATCTGAGTCTCTTTACTCTGACGCTATTGATCTTCAGTACGCAAATCGCCGTCTGATCACACCTGCAATGGAAAAGATTTTAGGCCAGATTCTCAGCTGCCCTTATCATGGCGCTATGCGTCGTAAATACTTAGAACAGAAGGCGTTGGAACTGGTTGCTTTGCGTCTTCAAGCAATTGCAAAGCCGCGTCTAAAAAAAGATGATCTTCACTGTATTTATGAGGCAGCCTCCATTTTAAGAAACCAGATTGTTCAGCCGCCCACTGTTGAAATGTTGGCCAGAAAAGTTGGGACCAATCGACTTAAACTAAATCAGGGCTTTCATGCGGTGTATGGGACAACGCCATTTAAATACTTGCGAGACTGTCGATTAACTCAAGCAAGACGACTGTTGGCTATATCCGAGCTCTCGGTCGAGCAGGTTGCATCGGCTGTTGGATATAGCAGCCGTAATCACTTTGCCAAAGCATTTCGCCAGCAGGCGGGGCTTAATCCAAAAACGTTTCAGATGCAGGCATGGCAGTGCGCCAGCTAGGGTTGATATTCTGATTTAGGCATAAAAATGCGTTAACCGCCCAAAATCTATAGGAACCCTCTGAGAATTCCCTTAACCTAATTAAGAATAATTTGCTTCAACCGCAATTTTTGAATCGGACGGTGACGCCGGTTCGGGTTGAACTCTGGTGTGAGGAATATGATGGCGAACTTGTTACAGTGTGGAAATCTTTTTGCAATAGGAGTACTTACAGGCAGTGCTATCTTCTTTGTTGAGCCAGTCCGAGGGGAATCGTTGCCCAGCCTCTATTTTCCATCTATCACGGCTCAAACGATCGACACCCTTAAAATCATAGATGTGCAGCTCAACGTCACTGAGACAGGTCTGGAAATAGTCCTGGTGACTGATGCTGGAACACTGTCTGTATCCCAAACAAACATTGTTGAGAATACATTAGTTGCCGAGATTCCTAATGCGGCACTAGCCCTGCCAAACCAGAATGAGTTTCAAGCCTCTGAGCCTGCTGAAGGGATTTCATTGGTTCAGGCGGTGAGTCTTGAAGATACAGTCCAGCTCTCAATTGTGGGAACAGATGCTCCCCCCGTAGCTGATGTGACAGTGGAGGCACAAGGGCTGCGTCTGACTGTGGGGTTGGGAAATCTAGCTGCACCGGAAGAAGACCCCTTAAGGTTAGTGGTAACGGGAGACCAGGACAGCCGCTATGTAGTGCCCAGGGCATCTACGGCCACGCGCACTGATACTCCCCTGGATGAAATTCCTCAGTCTATTCAGGTGATTCCTCAAGAGGTATTGGAAGATCAGCAGGTGATTCGGCTTAACGATGCGTTGCGTAATGCCAGCGGTGTTGTTTCTAATTCTCTTGACCAGCGGGGACAGCGGTTTGTTATTCGTGGATTTAGTAGTTCGTCAATCCTGCGAGATGGATTTCGCCAAACTGATGGAAGTTCTGGTAATTCTGGCTTTCAAGAACTGGCTAATATTGAACGAATTGAAGTATTGAAAGGCCCCGCAGCAATTTTGGCCGGGGCGGTAGAACCCGGCGGGGCGATTAACTTGGTCACTGAGAAACCGCTTTCGGAGCCGTTTTATGAGCTAGCTCTGCGAGCGGGCAATCGAGAGCTAATTGAACCGAGCATTGATATCTCGGGACCGCTAACGGACGATGGGCAACTGTTGTATCGCCTGAATGCGCTGTATCGCAATGAGGATTATCACCGTGATTTTGATGTGCCGGTGGAACGGTTCTTTATTGCGCCCGTACTGAGCTGGGCCATTAGCGATCGCACCGACCTCACCTTTGAACTAGAGTACAGCGACGAAAATCGTCCCGCCGATTTTGGTGGTATACCGGTCATTGGCGATCGCGTAGCCGATATTCCATTTGATCGAATCACAGGAGAACCCGATGACGATGCATCCAACGAATTTCTGAGACTGGGCTACCAGTTTGAACATCGCTTTAGCGACAGCTGGAAAGTTCGCAATAGCTTTCGCTACATCAGCTTTGACAGTGATTTTGTGTCCAACGTGGCTTTTGGCACCAACGAAGCCACGGGCGATCTATTTCGCGTTTGGGTCCAAAATGCTCAGCCCAGCGACAGTTATGAATTGCAAACTAACGTGGTGGGTGAATTTGCGACCGGCTCGATTGAGCACACCCTCTTAGCAGGCGTCGATCTATATCGACGGGAAGCTGAAAATAGCAGACGCTTCGACTTTACACCACAGTCACCTTTCAATATTTTTGATCCGGTCTATGGATTGGTATCTAGACCCGACAGCTTTAACGAGCCACCACCTCAGACAACCGATTTCAGCACTGACAATCTGGGTATCTATGTCCAAGATCAGGTCACTTTGCTAGACAATTTATTCCTGTTGGCAGGCCTCCGATACGATACGGTAACTGAAGATATTGACGATCTGGAGCAAAATACCAGCGATAGCCAAAATAATGATGCCTTTACTCCCAGGATAGGACTGGTATATCAGCCAATTGAAGATCTTTCTTTATATACCAGCTACAGTACGTCGTTTGTTCCCAATTCAGCCAGAGAGCGCTCTGGAGATTTGCTGGAGCCCGAGGAAGGACGACAGTTTGAAATAGGAGCAAGAGCCGAGCTAGGTCGGCTGTCGGCAAATTTGGCCCTATTTAACATCACCAAGCAGAATGTGGCCACTGCCGATCCAGATTCTTTACCAGGAGAGGCTTTTGCAGTAGCGACGGGTGAACAACGGAGTCAAGGTGTGGAATTGGACATCATTGGTGAAATTCTGCCAGGTTGGGATATTGTTGCCAACTATGCTTACACCGATGCTGATATTACTGAAGATAATAACGGTTTAGAGGATAACCGTATTTTTGGGGTACCAGAGCACAATGTTAACCTATGGACAAACTATGAAATCCAGCAGGGAGATTTGGCTGGTCTAGGATTTGCTGTTGGTTTTAACTATGTGAGCGATCGCTTTGGCGACAATGACAACAGCTATGTGTTAGAAGACTATTTTTTGACCAATGCAGCGGTCTCCTACCGCAGAAATAATTGGCGAGCAGGTCTCAATTTCCGCAACCTATTTGATGTGGACTACATTGACAGCTCCGAGGGATCCAGAGATTTTGAAAATCGACCTGGTGAAGGGTTTACTATAGTAGGCTCTTTCTCTATTGAGTTTTGAGCACAAGGTTTGCCAATTTGAGACGGGGTAAATCATGTGGACGGTGAGGACAACATCGAAACTGGCATCTGGAAATGGAAGCCTTGAAGCATCTGCTTAAAGCAGAGTAAGGTTTTGGGGAGTCTGCTGTAGCTTTTGCCTGAACTAGTCGAGCATTTCTTGGGAGGTAGCGTTAATCGACTTGTACCATTCTGCAAGAAACTATTGACATATAATCTCAATTAAAGTGGACGATCAAGATGACTTATAAGTTGTCTTTAAAGACATTTTTTTCAAAACGTTACATAGCTGAAAGCCTTTTCAGGCAAACAGAAAACATTTTCTTCTCGCCAAATTAGGCAAATCAGCATTCGTTCCAATAATAGTGAACCTGAGCATGACATAATAATGCAAATCATTCTCATTTAAGACAATGCTGGCTTATATGTTGGCATTTGATATTTAGGGATTCAACAGATGCTTAAGAATATCAAGATTAAACAGCTGCCCAAAGGTTTAAAGCTTAACAATGTACTGACTTTCAATAGATCTGGCTCCCCTAAAAAAGCCACTAAATCATCAGCAAAGAGTCAAGCAAGTCAAGCTAATGACACTAAGGTGCCTGTCGATAAAACTTCAGCCGATGACACTAAGGTGTTGGTCGATACAGCTCCAGGTAACGACACCAAGATATTTGTTGATACAGCTCCAGTTGAGTTCGTTTCTGATGCAGTTGAACAGGCAGACCTGGTCATTGCAACCGCTTATAAACAAGTGTTTGGCAATGCCCACCTCATGGAAAGTGAGCGGTTTCCAGAAGCAGAATCGCAACTCCGGAATGGCCAAATCACCGTTATGGAGTTTATTCGTCAATTGGCTAAGTCAGAGCGTTACCGAGCCTTAGTGTTTGAGAAAAATTCAAACCTACGCGCTATTGAACTCAACTTTAAGCATCTGCTAGGGCGTGCGCCTGAAAGCTATGCAGAAATCTCGGAACATATCGCTCGATTAGTAAACGAAGGATGTGATGCAGAGATTGATTCTTACATTGATAGTGACGAATACTTTAAAGCCTTTGGGACCGATATCGTTCCCTATTATCGAGGCTATCAAACTCAAACAGGTCGGAAGCTTGTAGGGTATGCTCATTCGTTCCAACTCATGCGAGGTGTATCGAGTAGCGATAAATCAACGCCAGTATCGTCTTATAAAAAGTTAGACGAGAGCTTGTTTAACAGTGATGCCTTTACGGCGATGCTCGACAACGTGGATGCGTCAGAGATACTTAAAAAGTTTCCGCAATCCCCTCGCGCTTCGCAATCTGGGGTAAGTAAGTATTGTCCAAAAACAGCATGTCCTTCGGCAAATATTTATGAGCCTGAGCAGATCATTCGAAGAACTCTAAACCTTCACATCCCCGATTATCGGCAGCAATCGCCAATCGATTTCAGCAATACGCCATCGATTTCTGATCCAAGTGATCCTGTTGAGATCATTCGAAAGGCCCTAAAACTTAGTGATGCAGCAAAGTCCTAAAACGCTTGTAGTGTGAGGAGTCTCAATTAGTTGGGGGCACTGCAACGCACCGTTTCCAGAATGATTAGCTAAGATGTGCGATCGCAAACCTCCAACTGCCAGAAATACGAGATTTGATTAGAGCCAGGCTGAGAAGAAAATCCAGTACCTGTTCAATCAAAAAAATGCGTTTTGGAACCAAAATGGCTAGCCAGAACCGCTAGCTTTGCTCTAGCCTGATAGACATTTATTCTCTATTGAAGCTTCTCCTTCTGGCGCTAGTCCCCTCCCAACCATAATGGTTAATCAACACTCCAGCTTGCATCTCACCCAGAGATTGACGAAATCTACTCGAGGTCTATTTGATAGCCCTGCTCGACCGTTTAATCGTCAACGTCGATTTTTTTTGCTTATGGGAGCGGGAGCTTTGATCGCCTCAGCCTGCTCTGGCAACGCTCAAACCCGGAAATCATCCGCCACTGCACCGTCTGCAGCAATGAAGCAAATTCAGCACGCTTTCGGCACAACCGAGGTGATCGCTAACCCTAGCCGTATTGCTGTGCTTGACTATTTCACAGTTGAAGCCCTGATAGTGCTTGGAGTACAACCCATTGGGGCACCTGCCATCATTGTGGATAATCTGCTGCATTTACCCCTAGCAGAAAGCGAAATTGTCGACATCGGTACTCCCAACGAACCCAGTCTGGAAACGCTGGCCGCTCTCAAGCCGGACCTGATTTTGGCGACTGAATCCTTTATTCAAGAAGATACTTATGGGCTGCTCTCACGCATTGCGCCTACGGTTGTATTTGATAATGATGGTTTTATTGAATGGCAAGAATTAACTCAGCTGTGCGCTGAAGTGATGGGCAAAGAAGCTGAGGCTGCACAGCTAAAAGCAGAGTATGAAGCTAAATTGCAGGTGTTCAAATCGCAACTAGACGCCAGTCAAATACAGGTCTCCGTAGCTGTTTTCAACAACGAGCAAATCTCGGTTTTTAGCAAAAATACGTTTGTCGGAACCATACTTGAAGCAGCTGGGGTATCACGTCCACCTAAGCAACTGGAAGATACCGATGCCTCAATGCTGCCAATTTCACTGGAGCTGCTGAATGAGATTGATGGTGATGTGTTGTTTGTGATCAACCCCCAGAGTCAGACAGACATTGCCGCTGATGTGCGAGCGGCTCTGGAAAAAATGAAAGCAAATCCGCTTTGGAGTAAGTTAAATGTGGTGCAAGCCAAACAAGTTTATGAAGTGGATACCTACTGGTTTGGGATGGGCTATATTGCTGCCAATTTGGTCTTGGATGATTTGATGAAATACATCGTTAAAGCCTCCTGACAGACCAACTTTGGAAAATTGTTAAACTTTAAACAGGGTTAAACATAGGGTTGTTAGCCTATCTGTATCAGTCATTGTACTTCTTGAACAATCTGTACTCTAGAGGGAATTCCCATGCTGACTCAAGACGCTCTAGCCGACTGTCGATATTGTTCTGAAGTTTCAAAGGGAAACGGAGAAGACCCCATTGGTACAGCGAGAAATACTGACTACTGGTTGGTGATGGAACTGGCTCAGCCTTGGAAAGAGCAGATGTTCAAGGAGGATCCTAGAATTACGCCGCTGATTGAGTTATTCAAACAGCTGTTTATGAAGCACGGCATTATGTTGCAACCCGTGCTAATCGTGCCAGACCGAGAGTATTCGAGCCCTGGTGAAACACGGATGCTGTTTTATCAGCGGACTCAGAAACAGTTTTCGCAGTTTGAGAAACAAGAATATGTTGTGCCGGAGGCGGATTTCACCAGACTAGCAACCGCGATTATGAAGCAGCTGATGAAGCAGCCCAATGAGCTGGAGGCGTTTCAGGTGTATCGCCAAGACACCAGCCATATTCGTGAGCTGCTTATTTGCACCCATACGAGTGTTGATGTGGCCTGTGGTCGGTTTGGTACTCCCATTTATCAGAAGCTAAGAGATAAGTATGCAGGCTCCCCCGATTCAAATCTTCGTGTCTGGCGCTGTAGCCACTTTGGTGGTCATAAGTTTGCCCCCACATTGATTGATCTTCCAAGAGGCCAATATTGGGGCCACCTGGAACCGGAGATGCTGGATTTACTGGTGTGTCAACAGGGAGATGTGGCCGGGTTAAGGTCCCACTATCGTGGCTGGTCTGGCCTCAGCAGATTTGAACAAATCGCCGAACGAGAGATTTGGATGGAAACTGGCTGGGATTGGCTGGTTTACCAGAAATCTGGCAAAACTGTTCGCAAGGGCCTTAAAGG
>JBCCJR010000049.1:0-19137 GCA_039045805.1 Cyanobacteria bacterium P01_C01_bin.118 | reverse complement strand
CGATAAGAAGATTAGCATCGATAGCTCCAGTGATCTCAAACCCAGAGAGACGGTTGTTCCCGCCAGTAAGAGTAATGCCAACATTGCTACCCATAGCATCCACCAAGGGAAGAATCCCGGTCCCAGATCCGGGAAGGGCAATCTCACCAAATTGGGTGGTCACCGTTTCTGCTAGGGCCGTCGAAATCAGGGTCACCCCAGCCGGGACAGTAAATGGAGTCAGGGGATTGGTGCGACTGTCCCCCACTGCAACGTACACCACATCGCCTGCCTGAGCATTCACCAACGTAGCATTAGCGTAGGGACTTTCCACCGTCCCGTCTCCAGTCGCCCCGGCCTCGGGCACCACATGCTGAAAACTATAGGCTTGCCCCGTCGTCGGGTTAATGGCGATTTCAGTGCCGCCCACCGTCACCACCTCACTCTCTTTCACCACAATTGAGCTGTTGCGGGTAACGCTTTCAGCCGCCCGAGCCCACACCGTAGAGTCTTCACTAGAGCTGCTGTTAGCTCCCCCACCCCAGCTAAAGCCAACCGAAAAGAATCCGCGAGTGCCAAAATTATCATCGCTTTGCACCCCCAGCCCCAGGCGCAGCCAATCCTGCACCCGATGATCTAACCGCAGACGTCCGCCAATGGCATCACCGTGATAGTAAACGCCACCATAGCCCCACAGCTGGCCCCAGTCCTCCCAGTCCGTCAGCTGCATACCGGCATCAAAATCAATACCACCCCAGGCACTTTCCAAAAATTCAGACCCACCAGCGGTGACAACCACCAGTTGATTGCCCTGGAACTGGGTGCCGCTGGCCAATCCCGTACTGCTGGTGCTGCCTGCCGACTGCTGGGTATCCCCCACGGGCAAGTAGCCGTTTAGGTGCATGTCCCACTTGTCACCAAAAGCTTCCAGACCCAGACCCAGTTGGTTAAAGGTATTGCTCCCGGTATCGCGAATGTCGTAGGACAGGTGCCCCCCTAGCACTAAATTCCCTCGCAAAAAACGCTGTCCCAGGGTGACCGTACCGCCCAGGTCGCCTGTGCTATTGATGCGAACAGCAGTATCTAGAAACGTTAGCCCATGGCCCGGAGTCTGCCCCAGGGGAATAAACCCTGTGGCCCGACCATAGCTGCGTTCGTCATCGCCACTGCGGGGGCTATTAAAATCGACGCCAAACCGAGGAGAAATTGTAGAGTCTCCCGTAGTATGGGCTTCACTCACTTCAATCTCCTGGGCATTGGCGACACCAGGGGATAATAGTAAAGCTAACGCACTACATAGGGATACGGTATGACGTCGATTCAAGGTCATAGCAGAGTTCAATATAGGAATTCATTTCAAAACTTATCGGTATACATGCCCCGTTAAGGGAAATCACCACTGATTTAGACCAAACTTCACAATGAAGCCGACTTCTGAGTAGCTTGGATTAGCAAAATATTTTTGTGATATCCCTTGAACGTACTTAAATTTGCTCAAACAGGCTGCGCCACATTAGCTATTTTTGCCCTAGTATAACGAGGTCCTGCGAACCGTCCGCTAAAGCTCATACATGTGGAAATGGCGGGTGACTATGTCCGCATTTCTAGATGGACTGAAGCTGATCCACGTACGGGAAAAAGCCCCTGGTGGAGTTAGTTCTTTAGGTTTCCTGTGCATATTACAGGAAGGAGAACTCTTTGATTAGAGGTTCCCTAAGCAGAGAAGAGAAGACTATCCGCAACCACATAGTCTTCTCTTTTTTTTGTTAATTGTTCAACTCCCCCGGAGGAGGCGTTGAACAATTTGGATCAAACGCTGACCTACGAATCTTCATTAGATAAGGTTGCCAAATGTGCCCTCCTCTCCATTGACTTGACCATACGCTTATTTCGATGCGTCCCCCATCAATATGGGGCTTTACAAAGTCGGTAGCTTTGCAACTCGCCATTTGATACAGCTACAGTCCAGCGATCCCTACTTGGAAAAAATACGTAAATACTGGGAAGGATCCCTACGTCAGGCCACCCAAAATATGATTACTCCAAAATGGAATCGAGCATCCATTGATGCTGAACCGGACTTTGCCCTTGAATAGCTTTAAATACTCAACTCACAATTTATCAGTTTGGTAACTATCCACGACGACTTACGTCATAAAAAAGCTTAAGCGGTTTTTCCTGAAACACTTGACAAACGGTTTTATTTAGGCTGTGTAACGGATTTGTATTAAGTCTAAGTAAAATTTCTGAGTAGCTCTATGAAATTTCCAAGCGGTGCCGTCAACTTCTTTATTCTGTCACAAATAATCGACTCTAATAAAAGGAGGGGCTTCGCGTATTCAGGAATGCAAAGTAGTGAACAAACATGCTTCGGTTCCTAGTGTAAGTTAGTCGCATATACGTTTTTTCTAAGGTATTTGTTAAACACATCAGGGATAAGTCTCATTTTTAGGTATTTATGGATACATCTACCCTGTTAAGATCCTTAACTTCAGCATTAAAGCGGCATTATTTGGTTGCTCTAGCGACTTTTACGTCCGTCATCGGTGGATCAATCGTCTATTTGGTGGTAACTCCTCCTGTTTATGAGTCATCCATCCGACTAATGGTTGATCCTAAGGAGGTTAGTGTCTCTGATTTGGGGCGTGCCCTTAACAATTTGGAGAGCAGTTCAGAGGTTAATCCCCTGGCTACCCAGGCCGAGATGCTCACGTCTGATCATGTAATTAGAAAGGCTTTACTGAAAGTTTTTCCAGAGGATCTTTCAGAAGCAGATGTTGCCTCCTTGACTTGGGACGTCTCAGGAGGCTTGCAAGCTAAGATTATTCCGGCTACTAACATTCTAGAGCTATCACTTCAATATACGGAGCCTAAATTAACTGCAAAAATCCTGGATGCAGTTGTAGAAAGTGCGGTCGAAGACAATATCGAGGTGATTCGGGCAAAAGCGTCTACAGTGCGTGAGTTTTTAGAAGCCAAAATTCCTGACCAACAGTCTAGACTCAAGCAAGCTGAGGCGGCAGAGAATGTTTACCGCCAAGAAAATGGCATCGTCTCACTGCAAGAGCAAACAAGCAGTTTGATTAATAGCTTAACCAGTATCGAGAATGAAGAACGGGCCCTGTATGCCCAGCTTCAGGAATCCACAGAACGACTCGATCTCTTACAGCAAGTCACCGGTGTGGAGCAGCTTGATATTGCCTATGAAGCGATCCGCATCGGTCAAGATCAAGAGCTTAGTGATTTGCGGAGTCGTCTTACAGCCCTGGAAGCGGCAATTATTGAAGGCCGTTCTCGCTTAGGGGATCAGCACCCAGAGTTGCTAGCTCTTTTAGGCCAACGAGAATCCCTGAGCCAACTCTATGCCAGTAAGATCTCACCAGTTGTCACATTAGATTTTGAAAATCGCCTTGCAGGTGGTCCTGCTTCGAATCAACTAAGTCAGGATCTGATTGCCGGGTTTATTACTGGAGAGATCGAAAACGAGGCACTACAGCAGAAGCTGGCCGCCATCCAAAATGATCGCATTCAGCTAGAGTCTCGACTAGCTGAAATTCCTCGTTTACAGCAGCCATTGGCCAGCCTGAGCCGCGAGCGACAGGAGGCAGAAGATGCCCTAAAGTTGCTGATGAGCAAGTTAGAAGAAGCTCGAATTGCGGAAGCTCAGCTTATTAATAATGTTCGAGTTTTAGGTCAAGCTGGTATACCCACTGACGCTGCTGCTCCTAACCCGCCAGCTGTCCTAGTAATTGCCATTGTTACTGGACTTATTTTTGCCAGTGGCGTTGTGTTACTGCTCGAAGCAATGGACAACACTTTGCGGGATGAAGACGAAGCCAGGATGATATTGCAGCTCCCCGTCCTGGGAAATTTACCAAAGCTACCACCGGGTACGTTGGTCTCTGAATGTCAGCCTGGAAGTCCTGCTAATGAATACTTAGGGCGATTTTTAGACAACCCGATGCTGATTGAGCCATACCACTCACTCCTGCAGGTATTGGAGTCGATAACGACTGAGAGACCTCAAGATGGATATAGTAGCAGCGGTGCAAGTATAGAGTTCTTCTGGGATGATAGCATCCAGTTTTCGAAACAGCCAAAGGCCAAAATCATTGTTGTCAGCAGTTCCTTTATGGGTGAAGGAAAATCTGCTGTTGTTACCCACTTGGCTGCAGTACAGGCCATGCTATCAAGGAAAACGCTGATTATCGATGCTAACTTTAGTCAGCCACTGCAGCATGAGTTCTTTGATATCCCGTCCTATCCTGGTCTGTCGGATGTGGTTAGTGGAAACAATGTTTTGTCGGAGGCAATTCGACCTACCAGTATTGAAAATCTCTCTGTATTGCCCCAAGGGCTTTTCCATGAACGGCCTTCAATTCTTCCAGAGAAGGCATCCATGAGAATGTTACTGGATGAAGCTGCTTCACAATACGACTGGATTATTATTGAGGCTTCACCAATAACCTTGGCCTCTGATGCAGCTACATTCAGTCAGTATACTGACGGACTGTTAATGGTGGTACGGCCAAACTTTATGCCTCGAGAGAAAATGCGTCAGACTATAGAGCGGTTCCAACAGCGGGGGACTTCTATTTTAGGTGTTGTCATCAACGAGAGTCAAACACCTTGGAATGAAGACAATTCCGATGCGGCTGAATATCAGCTGATCCCATGGAAGGCTTTGCGCACTGCAGGCAATGGTGCAAAACCTGTTGAGCAACCCTATGTATCTAACAATCGGACTTAGGGATTTTAGCAACTTGTGTGGGAGCTAGCTGCTCCTTATAAAATAAGCATTTTTAAGTCAAAATTATGAAACGTTATTTTTCTCTTTGCTCTGTCGCGTTGGTCGCTACTGCAGGTTTAAATTTCACGATTTTGCCCTTGCCTGTCCAAGCTCAAACCGTCGAGGGTAAGTTTAATCAAGAGGTTTCCCATCCGCTTAAACCTGGTGATCGGGTACGGTTAACGGTGGTAGGGTTTCCTGAATTGTCCGGTGAACAGGTGGTGATGGCCGATGGTACCTTACAGCTTCCTATGGCGGGGACTATTGGTGTGAGTGGCCTTACCCTGCCTCAGGCCACTGTTCAGATTACCGATGCGTTCCGTCCTTATGTGAGATATCCCCAAATTGGTCTGGCTATTCTAAATCAAGCGCCGCTGCGAATTAGCGTTACAGGAGAGGTTTTAGAACCGGGGCCACGGGTATTTGTTCCCGACAGTGATGAAACAATTCCTACGACGGTAAGTGGTGTACTAAGTTTGGCAGGAGGCATCACACCCAACGCAGATTTGCGCAACATTACTATTCGACGGGGAATTCCTGCTGGGGATAACGCGGGCTTACTAAAGGATACTAAAACCGAAATTAGTGTTGACCTGTGGCAGGTAATTCAGACAGGGGATTTATCAGCCGATCTTCGCATTTATGATGGGGATGAAGTGGTTGTTCCCACTACCCAGGTTACTAATGTTGAACAACAGAGGCTGTTAGCGTCAACGATCGCTCCAGCGACGATTACGGTACAGGTAATGGGAGAAGTCGGAAGCCCTGGAATAACTGAAGTTGATCCTCAAGCTGGAGTCAGTGCTGCAGTCGCGGCGGCTGGAGGGTTAACAGAGGATGCCAGCGATGATTCCATTGTTTTATTTCGGATGGCTGACGATGGTAATTTAGAACAGCAAATATTTAGCTTTGGCGAGGCTTCAACACCGGTATTGAATGGTGATCTAATTGTGGTTGAAAAGTCCAATCGAGGTAACGTCAGCGGTATGGCTAGATTCCTAAATCTGTTGATTAATCCATTTACGTCTATTCTGGATGTTTTTAATTAAAATTCGGGAAGGCGTGAGTTCGCTCGTTGGGAAGTAGGATGTGACGTTAGAAAAGGTTTTAACGTTACTACAGTTCAGCTCTAACCCCTATTGTCGTCGGCTGAGCAAAATTGATGCTCAATGGTCTCCATGACCTGAAGCTTTTTTCGTGCTGTTATTGACTCTGCCTCTAGCGAGATTTCCATAGAGCTATTAGTTCTAGGGGAGCTTTTCTAATGTTGGTATCGATGAGAAACAGTAGGCCATAACTGGCAATAAATAGCCCAATGCTATAGCCAAAGGGTAGAAAAGCACTGCCTAAAAGGGGAGGTAGTGAGGCTACAATCACCCAGAACGCGTTGCTGTAGTTTGGAACGCCAAAGAGCTTACCCAGGGCGTTATGGATCATAAAAAAGCTAGGGATGGTTAACAGTTCTGCGGCACCATATCCCCAGAGATTTAATGATGGCAAAAACAAGAAGCAGCCCAACCAAAGCAATGTAATATAGGTCAGGTTTTGCAGTGCCACATCTCGATTGTGCCCTGTTGCGTAGAGGGCTGCAGCGTGCAAATCAAAAATGGCGCTGATCAGAGCTGCGATCGCAATCAACGGAAATACTTGAAAGCTAGGTAGCCACTTCTCCCCAAACATTAACGGAATTATCCAGGGGGCCAAGCAAGCAAATGCGGCACAAACGGGACCAATCAGAAATGCTTGATACATCATTCCCTGGCTAATGGCTTTGCGTGTGGCCTCGGCATTATCCATCAGTTTTGCCATCACGCTGATAGACATGCGACGAATCACAATACGCAGCATTCCCAACTGTTCTACCAGGCGAATAGCAATATTGACAAACCCTGCTGTTTCCACACCGCCCAATCGGCTAACCACCAACGGTACTGTTAATGCCCGAAACGTGAGGATCCAATCTGAAACTGAGTAGGTGAGACCATATTGGAGAGCCGGTTTTAGAAAACTCCAACGCCAGCGCCAGCGAAAGGGAATTGAGTAAGTACGGCGAGCTAACAGCAACAGCACTGAAAACTGCATAACCAACCCAGCAATCGGTCCCCAATAACTCCACTGCATTAAAACAAGAGGCACCGCCAATATATAATTCGATGCCTGGGCCAGAGTTTCAATCATGCCTACTTCTGCAAATCGTAGCTCTCGCTCCAACATAGAAATGGAGATCCTGGCAACGATTTCCAATCCGATGGGTATAGTCAACCACCGCACTACATCAACAATCTCGCTGTGACCGATCCACCAGCCCAGGGCAGGAGCTCCCAACCAAAGGACACCACAGACAAATATGCCAACCGTCATGCAAAAGGCTAAAATCTGCTCCGCACTATCTTCAGGTAATTCAGGCTGACGAATCAGATAAATATTTAGACCTAGCTTGCTTGTCCAGATTGAAAAGTAGAAAATCCCCATCGAAACGGCAACAATTCCATAGTTTTCTGGCCCCAGGATACGAGCAATGATCAGGATACTGATCATTGAGATGAAGGCGGAAAAAAGTTGTCTGAGAGTCAAGTAGAGTCCCCCTGTCAACACTTTTTTCCTGAGACCTTTAGTAAATTGCATAGCTTAGGGATTTTGCATAATTTACAGCACAGACAAATCAGGCCACTATTGAGAGTCTTATCCGTGACCAATGGGTCAGTCCCCAGCACAAAAAAAAGGGAAGCCCCGAATAGGCTGCTTGATTAGCGTTAACGATAGGGAGAAACTAACAATAAATGAACCCCTATCTATGTCCAGAACGGTGGCTTTAAGCTGGAGAAATCGACAAGCTTTAATTTAGACGTGATTTAGAACAAGCTAAAACTCATCGGTTTTCATTTTGACAAAACGGACCGATATAATAAATTCTATCAGGGTAAAAATAACTATTAAAGCTCATGATTTAATGGACCAATCTAAACAAGCCATTTGTAGCTCCTACACCCATAGTTTATGCCATTTATATCCATAGACTATGCCAATGGTAATCACTACTGGAGTGTTACAACCTTAAACGGTTGAAAGAGTAACAGCTTAACTGTACTGTTCTTGACGTGATACTCATATAGATTCATCAGATATTTATCTACTTATTATCCAGCTGCATCAGTTTCTTGCCTTTCAAGGGATAATACATAGGTAGACCCAGATAAATTTCAGAATCTTAATTTCTATTTTTAATCACTCTTATTATGCTGACGCGCTCTCCGTCGCCGCAATACCCCCTTATTATTGCTGCGACCCTGACACTGGGAATTTTAGGTGGATTGGTGGCAGGCTTTGTCAGTGGAGTTGATCCCCTCATTCCTATTGCCGCATTTGTAGCTATCGGGATTTTAATCACTTTCTTTTCCAAATTTGAGACAGTCCTCTTGGGGTTATTAGTTCTACGCAGTTCCCTGGACATTTTGTCGGACTACCAAATCCCTGCACTGCTGGCTATTGGTCTAGATGTTTTAGCTTTAATTTATGTGGCAGTTGCAATCTTAACCCGACAACCCATCAAAACCGATAAGTTTTGGTGGTTTTTCCTTGGGTGGGTCTTCCTCCAAGGAATGTGGGTTGTTCTGTTACCATTAGGCGGTTTGGGAATGGGGAGTAGCCTACTTTCAGAGAGCATTCGCGAGTGGATTCGCTTTTTCTCCATGACCATGGTTTACCTGCTGGTAATGCAGCTAAAGGGTAAATTTCCTCCTCAACGGTTAGTGTCTATTTTGCTGTTGAGTTTGATTGTGCCGTTGACAGCTGCCGCCATTCAAATTGTAATTCCGCCGTCAATGTTGCCGTCTCTTTTGGTATTTGATTCGGGGGGAACCTTTGAAGCAGGTTCTCGGATCAATGGCACCCTGGGGCACCCAGCCACATTTTCCTCATTTACTGTGTGGGCTTTAGGGTTGGCCTATTGGAAGTTCACTCAGGCTACCCGAAAGTTGCCATGGCTAATTTTGGTGGCTACTGCGGCTTTCTTTTTAGTGAGTTCAAAAGCATTGACAGGACTGATCATGATGATGGTCTTTGTCGTGATCATAATGGTTCCCCGTCTGAATATTGTGAATCTGTTGGGGACGGTTGTTTTTATCGGGCTTGTGATTGCGTTGTTTGGCAGTAGTGAGTTTGGCCAAGAGCGACTTGGCTCTATCGGGGAAACTCCCTTACTAAATCCTGATATTGATCATTCCCGTGCCATTTTGCTGTCATGGCGAGATGGTAATAGCTTTAACTGGCGTATTGCTCAATGGACATTTTTACTGGATGCTTGGCGAGAACATCCGATATTTGGACATGGTATTGGCAGTAGCAAATATCTGACGTATTTCAGTCATCTACCCCATAACGATTACATCGGAACGTTAACTGAGAGAGGAATCGTAGGTCTCATTACGTTTTTAATATTCCTGGGAACTCAGTTTGTCCGACTCCTTAAATTGATGATGGTTGCTCCTCGTAACGGAGGGCAATGGACACTTTGTTTAGTTCTCATAGCTCTCTTACTATCCATGATGATGGGGATGGTCACCGATAATATATTGACCCACACAACCCTATTCTTTTATTGGTGGACTTTGTTTGCGATCGCAGGATGGGATTGGGAAGAAGTCCCTAAGATACCCGATTATTATCAACCTCAGCTGCACTCTTACCCATTGCCTACTGAGAGAACAAAGCTGTAGCAAGATATTTATTAATAATTGAAAACAACAGAATAGAATGATTTTTTAACAATATCTACGTCTTTCCCCAAGCGCTCTTTAAGTGAATTTTGGACTCCCGTAGAGTTTATGTAAAGCCAGGATTATATGCTTTCCATAATCAGTTCAATGATAAACAATCTTTGAAAGGTTAAATTCTGGTTAAAGCTGGGTTTTACTTGATCCTACATGCTCACCTGTTGCATGCGTGGCCTAAATGCGTGTGAGCGTAAAGTTTCAAGTGTTATAGACAAACTAGGGTGCTAGCTATCCGCATAAAAGGATTGGTAAAAATCTAACAGCTTTATTAGTGACTGCATTTAGCCTTTTTAAGCAGTCATGGGGGGCTTGCTTCAACTACGAAATGTTCACCTCCTTTAGAGAATAGTAATGGCTACTGCCACATTAATCCAAACCATTGATACGTCTGCTTTTTCACCAGCAAGTCCTGATCCTGCCGGGATTACTTATGTAAATAGCTTAGGTAGGTTGCTGCTGACTGATTCAGAAGTCAATGAGATCCCTGCCTTATTTGTAGGGGATAATATTTTTGAGATTACTCTGTTAGGCGATTTAATCGAAACTAATAGTACGTTGCCATTTTTTTCATCTGAACCGACTGGCATCACCTTTAATCCAACTAACGGGAACTTCTTTCTTTCCGATGATGATAGAGATCTCATTTTTGAAGTCGATTCTCAGTTTCAGCTAGTCAACCAATTCGACACCCAGCTGTTTAATAGTTTTGATCCAGAAGGCATCACCTATGCCGAGGACCTGGGCACACTATTTATTGTCGATGGTGCTGATGGTGCTGGTTCAACGGTTTACCAGGTGGCTACAGATGGTACCTTGATTAGCAGTTTTGCGACAGCTGGTCTTGGTGTTAACGATGCAGAAGGAATTGCCTATAATCCAGCAAACGGTCATCTATATTTAGTAGGCGTTCCAAATAATGTAGTAATTGAGGCCACCACCGATGGAACGCTGGTTCAGTCAATTGATATCTCTTCTGCAAATCCGGTTAGACCAGCAGGTCTGAGCTTTGGTCCGGGAAGTGAGGACCCAAATGAGACCGTCCTTTACATTGTTGATCGGGGGATTGATAACAATGCTGATCCCACCGAAAACGATGGCAGGCTTTTTGAATTCTCAATTAGTGATCTCAATCCCGTTGCGGACAACAGTTTACTCTTTTCATTAACAAGTGATCGGACCCTGGGGGGAAGAACCTACACTGAGCAGGATGTAGTTCAGTTCGATGGCACTGACTTTAGCGTACTTTTTGATGGGTCAGATGTGGGTCTATCTAGTGCATATGAAATTAATGCCTTAGATTTAATCAGTCCTAATCAGCTATTGCTCTCCTTTGACCAGGGAGGTTTGTTTCTTCCTGGATTGGGAATTGTGGATGATTCCGATGTGGTGTTATTCACAGCAACGAGTCTTGGAGAGAATACTGCTGGGAGCTTCTCACTGTACTTCGATGGTAGCGATGTAGGGTTGAGTAGTAATGGCGAAGACATTGATGGTATTACGAGCCTCTCAGACGGGACCTTGTTGATTTCGACCACTGGGAACGTCAATGTACCTGGTGTCAGTAGAAATGATGAGGATATTTTGCAGTTTACGCCCACCTCTCTGGGAACTAATACGGCAGGTACATTCTCAGTGTTTGTCGATGGCAGTGACGTTGGCTTGGGTAGTTCGAGTGAGGATGTGGATGCCTTTAGTGTTGATGAAGCAGGTGACGTCTACTTCTCCACAACGGGTAACTTTAATGTGCCTGGAGTGTCTGGCGCTGATGATGATGTCTTTGCCTTTACACCCTCTTCGACAGGAATTGTTACTAGGGGTAGTTTTGACTCTAACTTGTTCTTTGATGCCAGTCAGTTTGGACTCTCTGATGACATTAAGGGATTAGACGTTAACTTTAGTGCAACAGGTGGCGGCAACCCAGGCGGCAACCCAGGCACCCCTATTCGCTTTGAGGCAGGAGAGGCTGACACTATCGTAAACTTCCGGTTTGAAGCGATCAGCGCTGCCTCCGGGGGAGGTGCCTATAGCTTAGCCGGTGGCAGTCCTAACGAAAGTGGTAGTTTGACCTTTGGCTTTAATGAAGCACCGGGAACCTACGACATAATTGTGGGTACTTTTGATGAAAATGATGGTGTGGTTCAATTTGATGTCGAACTTAATGATGTAGAGACGGGGACAACCACTGAACTTGGTAGCCTTCTGCTGGATGGCAATCTTGGTAGTAATCTACCCAATGCCCAAACCATCATTGCTCCAACGGTTGCCTTTGGGGTAGAGCTGACGCCAGGAGATAGTATCACAGTAAACGGATTTGAAGATGGCTTTGAGTTTGCCCGAGTAGACTATCTCGAGCTGGTGCCTGTCTAATTGAGAGAAAATCATTAGACTATGTTAGTAACAGTTAGTTAACTAACGTAGCCTGTATTGCAAGCCGGTGCATGCATCGGTTTGCTTCGCCCATAACCCTGTTCATTAAAGCTGGTATCGATTTTTATGATTGTTAACCAGGACTACCAAACCCTCTCTTTGTCGTAAGCCTTGAAAAGGCTATCAATTGCCAGGGCAGCAGCACTCTCTTACCAAGAGCTGATTTTTGATAAGAAGACAAAAAAATACCAAAACATATACAAAACTCCAACAATATTTCAAATGAAGTATTGTCTCTAAATGGGCATTACCTAGTGCAGTTTAGGCGAGCGTTACACGCTTTCCATAGGCGAATAACGGTCGTTTAATAGCTCTTGAAAAGCTAAATTCTGTTTAATAATTTAGTTTTATCTGGTTATTTATGTTAGCGTTTGGCGCGTGAAGTTTATGTCTCTTTAGAGCAGTGTTTTAAGTGTTTTGGATAATTAGCACGTTTGTTATAAGCATCTGTGTAAAAGGAATGCTAAACTCATCAGTCCTGTTCAGTAATTGAATCAGGTCTTTTTAAGCAGTTATAAGGGGTTTTCCATTGATTAAAAAATCTACCTCCTTTAAAGAATAATGACCACCGCCTCCTTAGTAAAAACCACCAACACGTCTGCGTTTTCTCCAGCGAGCCCTGACCCCGCTGGAATTACTTATGTAAACACCTCAAGTAGTTTGCTGTTGGCTGATTCAGAAGTCAATGAGACGCCTTTGTTTACAGGGGATAATCTCTTTAAGACTACTCTATCTGGCAATTTGATCGAAACTGACAGCACAGTGTCATTTTCAAATGAACCCACTGGCATCACCTTTAATCCAACTAATGGTCATTACTTTATTGTTGATGACGATCGAGATCGCCTTTTTGAACTTAATGCTCAGTTTCAAGTAGTCAACGAGGTTGACACCCGATTGTTTAATAGTTTTGATCCAGAAGGCGTCACTTATGTTGAGAGTTCTGGAACATTATTCATTGCCGATGGTTTGGGGGCTGAAGTTTACCACGTCACTACAGATGGCGTATTAATTAGTAGTTTTGATACTGCTAGTTTAGGGTTCATCGATCCAGAAGGAATTGCCCATAACTCCATAAACGATCATTTGTATTTAGTGGGGGGGGGTAATAATTCGGTGGCGGAGATAACCACAAGCGGTACGCTGGTTCAGACAATTGATATCTCCGCTGCAAATCCGATCAAGCCGGCTGGTTTGACCTTTGCCCCAGGCAGTAGTAACCCAAACGAAACAGCCCTTTACATCGTTGATCGTGGGGTTGATAACAATGCTGACCCCACCGAAAATGATGGCAAAATCTATGAATTCTCAATCGGGCTGGCTGGACCTGGCAATCAGCCTCCTGTGGTTAACGCTGGCTCTAATCAGAGCCTTACTACGCTAACCGTTACCTTGGATGGAACTGTTTCAGATGATGGCTCGCCGACACCTCCCGGCGCTATTACAAGTGTTTGGAGTCAGCTCAGTGGACCTGGCACAGCTACCTTTGGTAATGCTAATGATGAAGATACTACAGTAACTTTTTCAGATTTTGGCACCTATACCTTACAGCTGGAAGCCAGTGATGGCGAGTTTAGTACCAATGATCAGATTCAGATTACAGTCAGCGACCCTACTCTATCTGACTTTATCTATGTCAGTACTAAAACCAATGGCACTGTAGGTGGTGTGGCCTATGCCGATGAGGATATTTTGCTCTACGACTCAGGTACTGATGCCTGGTCACTATTTTTTGACGGTTCTGATGTGGGGTTAGGAGGAGGAAGTATTGATGTCCAGGCTTTTCACATTAATACAGATGGGAGTATTCTGCTGAGCTTGAACAAAGATACAACGGTGCCTGATGTGGGGCTTGTTGATGATTCTGATATTTTGCGCTTTGTTCCCACCGCAACTGGAAGTAATACAGCTGGCACATTTGAACTGTATTTCGATGGCTCAGATGTGGGGTTAACCACATCCGGTGAAGATATTGACGCCATTGGATTTACTCCAGATGATCGACTGGTTATCAGTACCAAGGGATCGAGTAGTGTTGATAATTTTTCGACTAAGGATGAGGATCTGTTAGTTTTCAACGATACTTCCTTAGGAGAGAACACCAGTGGTACTTGGGAACTCTATTTTGATGGCTCTGATGTTGGCTTAAGTGATGCTAGCGGTGAGGATGTCAATGCCACCTGGATTGACACCAATGGTGACATTTATCTCAGCACAGTTGGCGCGTATGATGCGCTGGGTGTGAGCGGTGATGGAGCAGATATTTTTTCCTTTGCACCAAACTCCTTAGGAACCAATACAAATGGCAACTTTAACCCATTTTTTGATGGGTCTGTCAATGGTTTATCCAGTCAGGTCATTGATGGCTTCACGATTGCTTAGCCTAACAACTCCGAGTGCATTAGGCCCAAGGTAAAAATAGACAATTCTTTAGGGGCACTCCTTGGCGAGTGCCCTCCCATATGGCTTTTCAACCCTTTATTGTTGAGACGTTGTCTATCTCCGCTAAAATAGAGTTCCCTCTGTATTTACAGTCTCGTTTTTAGAGAGGAGAGAACATAATGGGTTCCATATCTCGTCGTAATTTTCTCACCTTTATGGGTACTGGTGCTGCGGGTGCATTGATTGTTCCCCAACTCCATGCACCTTTAGCTAAGCAAGCCTTTGCTCAGAACCCTGCGGATCCCTTTGGTCCGCTGACACCTAAGCTACCCGCTAATATTGACCCTCGATATAGTCCTGTTTATAACCTTAAGTCTGCAGGTGCCATCCTAGCAGTACCTGCTGATTTCGAGTACTGTGCTTTCCATGTTACTGGTATGCCCATGAGTGATGGCAAGCCTTGTCCTGGTTCCCACGATGGCATGGCTTGCTTCACAGGTCCTGGCGGTACTCATATCCTGGTTCAAAACCATGAGTTGAGCCCTGGCGAAGATAATGGGTCCGGATTTAAAGGGGGAACTGGCCTGGCTAAAGCCTATGACCGGTTTAACCAAAGTGTTCCTGAAGGTCTAGGCGCTGGTGGTACTTCCACCATGATCATCACCGACGGTGGTCAAGTCTTACAAGATTATGTCTCTCTCGCAGGTACCTACCGTAATTGTGCAGGAGGACCTACTCCCTGGGGGAGCTGGATTTCTTGTGAAGAGAACGTTAGCACACCTGAGAATAGCAAAAACTCCACTGTTAAGCATGGCTTTAACTTTGAAGTGCCTGCCCGTGCTGGTTTAGTAACTCCTGTACCCCTCATTGAAATGGGTCGCTTTAACCATGAAGCTGTGGCTGTTGACCCCGCTACTGGCTATGTCTATGAGACTGAGGACCGTGGCGATAGCTGCATTTATCGTTACATCCCCAACACTACAGGCAATTTAGCAGCTGGCGGTGAGTTGCAGGTGCTAACGCTGGTGGATGGCCCTCAAGATACTACGACTGGTATGCTACCTCTACTTAACCAGCCTTTGGCTGTAGAGTGGGTGAGCCTTACAGCTAATGGTGTTAACGTCAACCCCGACGAAGATACTCTTCGTTTTGATGCCCAAGCTTTAGGCGGCGCAATCTTTGCCCGTGGGGAAGGTGCCTGGTACGGTAACGGTAAAATTTACTGGGTATGTACCAGTGGTGGTGATGCTGGTGATGGCCAGGTTTGGTGCTATGACGATGGGACTGAGACAGTCACTCTATTTGTTGAGTCCACCAATGAAGCTCAACTCGAGAATCCTGACAATATTACTGTTGCTCCCGACGGGACTCTCTACCTGTGTGAAGATGGGGGTGCAGATCAGTTTGTTGTGGGTGTGACTGCCAATGGCAGTCTGTTCCAAATAGCTAAGAATATTGTTCCTGGGTTTGAGGATAGTGAGTTTGCTGGCGGTTGTTTCTCCGCTGATGGTACCAAGATGTTCTTCAACATCCAAGACCCTGGCATTACTATCATGATGTACAGAAAGGATGGTCAGCCCATCACAGCTATGTAGTTAAATTTGTACCAAGCCCTAAGAAGATTTTCGTGCTCGCCGGATAGTTAACAACTCTGTAGGTAGCTGGCGCAGGTTGCCGTTAACCAAAAACAAGAGCCCATAGCAACTGATAAACAAACTCGTTGCCAAAATTGGAGAGAGGAAAATACTGCCCAATAGAATAACGATGGCAGCGCCAATTAACCAAAGGGCGTTTTGATAGTTGGGTGGTCCATATAAACGGGTAATGAACCGATGAATTAGGAAAAAGCTGGGTAAAGCAGCCACTTCAGCAATGCCGTAGCCCCATAGACCTAACCTTGGCATTAGCAATGCCGCAACCAGCCACAGACATCCAACATAGACAATATTGAGCATTGCCACCTTACGATTATGTCCTGCAGCATAAAGCGTTGAAGCATGGATATCAAAAATTGAACTGACCAGGGTGCCAATGGCGATTAAGGGAAAAATTTGAGCACTGGCAAGCCAACGCTCGTCAAATAACATTGGGATGACCAAATCAGCTGTACAGGCAAACAATGCACAGACTGGACCAATCAAGAGCGCCTGGTAGGCCATTGCCTTGCTAATGGTCCGGCGAGTCTTTTCACGATCGTCCATCAGTTTTGCCATTACACTGATGGACATCCGAATCACAATCAGCCGCAACATTGACAGCTGTTCAACCAGACGAATGGCAATACCAATTATTCCCGTCGCTTCTACACCCACTAAACGGCTTACCAACAGAGAATTTCTCAAATCTTTCAGGCTTAGAAGCCAGTCAGAACCTGAGTAGGATAAACCATATTTTAGGGCTGGCTGCAAGACTTTCCACTGCCATCTCCAATGAAATAGGGAAATAGGGTGGAAGCGATAGGCCATTAATGCCCGAATGACGTATCGTGTCACGGCACCAAGAATGGGTCCCCAATAGCCCCATCCCCCCAGCACCAGTGCAATCGAGATAAAATAGTTAGCAAGTTGGGAAATCGCTTCAATCAACCCGACTTCGGCAAAGCGCAGTTCTCGCTCTAGCATACTAACGGATACCCAACTCACCATACACAGCCAGATGGCAGGTAATGAATAGCGTAAGGTTTCGGTGATTTCACTTTGCCCGGTCCACCAGCCAAAAGCGGGGGCAACAAACCATAGTAAACAACACACTAATGCACTTAGCGTGTTGTAAAATGCCAGCACCTGTGGGGCCATTTCCTCTGGCAGATCGGGTTGACGGACTAAGTAAGCGGGTAACCCCAGTTTGAGGACACGATTTAGAACATATAAGATGCCTAATGTAATGGTGACGATGCCATAGCGTCCTGGACCTAGGGCACGGGCAATCACCAGAACATTGGCAAGAGAAAGCACCGCCACCAGCAGTTGCCGCAGGGTTAGGTAAATTCCACCTTTAATGACTTTTTGCTTCAAGTCTTTGGGAGCAGACATCGGCGGTTTTCCTGCTGGCACATAAAAATTGATTGGCGCAGCTTTAGATACGCTACGGTCGCGAGACTTTAAGCCTCCAATAACTTACTTCCGAGAACGGGAGAATATAATTACTAGAGATTTTGCCATACCAGGGCCTTAATTTCTGCCAGGACTTTCTCTTTGGATTGCCCCGAGTCAACGATGTGTGCTGATGTGTTTTGCCAATCAATGCCCCAAATTTCTTGGGAGCGACTACGAATCCAATCAGGATCTTCACCGGCTCGACGTTGAACCGCAATTTCAGGATCAAGCCTCAACACAATCAATAGGTCTGGTGGCACAATTTGCTGATAATAGTTTGCTTCTAGATTGAGGAGGAATCGAGTCAACCAATTGATGTGTTCGGGTTTTACAACATGACCAGCCTGTACACCATCCATCAGTTTAATCTGCGGTAGGGGGAAGCGATCGCAAATAACCAATCCTCCATTAGTTGCAAATCGTCGGGCCTTAACATACTGCCGATAGCGATCTCTGGCAGTAAACACTTCTCGAAGCAACCACAGATATCCTGGAAACCCTGAAAACTGGCCATTTTTGACACTATAAAATGACACTTCTGCTTTAGGAATCAAGCCCAATAGCCGTCCAGCTTTATGGGCTCCTCTAGTTAAAAAAGTACCGACTGACCAGGGCGGTTTACCCAAATGAACATTAGTGGTGGTGAAATTTTTTGAAAGCCAACCATAAAGTTCATCAACAGCTGTTGATTTGCCCGCACCATCACCTCCCACCAAGGCAATCATTGCACCACCTGCAGTTAGGTGCTTCCGTGGCTTGAGGAGTTTTCGCTTTACCCCCCAAGCTAATCGACGCCAAAGCTTCAGATAGCTATCTAAAATCTGTGATGGCTGACGAGCATGGGCCTTAAGCTTGTTTTGCAGTTGTTGCCCTATTTGTATCCGAAATCCGAGGGAACTATTCGGGGATAAGGAGCGGATACAGTCATCAAAGAAAGATGATTCGAGGTAGGGAAAGTACTTCGTCAGAAGTGCTTGAACTCGATCAAAATCGGCTTGATGAGTGAGTTCTTCTAACTCTTGAGGTTCAGTTTTGTTTAAAGCCCCCTGCAGACTCAGAATTGTATCCCAAGTGCAATGCTTTAAGACCATCCGAATCACAAAAACAATAAACTCAAACTCTGGCTCAGGTATCTTGAAAAGATCCGCTTGAGTTGCAGAGGCCAGAAATGGTTCCTCTATGGGGAGACGATAATTTTTTGTCGCATCCTGGCCCAGGATTAACTGATAATGAGCATGTACATGCACAAATTTGTCAGCACCAGGGTCGTATCCATAGAAATTTAGAATCCCAGGTAACTCTTTCTCTGGTGGGTCGTTAGCTTGCTTAAAGCCTAAACGATAGAGGATCTCCGTAAATCGTCGAGCTTCTTTGCGACTGATCAATACATCCAGGTCGTTCTCACCGCTGGCTGATCGATCGATTGCAGCATTACTTTTCCAGTGGCAATACACCACATTTTCAGCCTCAAGAGCTTTACAAAGCTGCCTGATCAAAGTGAGAGATTTAGTCTCTGGACTAATGCTACGTTCAATTACCTGAGTCATTTTAATGAGGGTTTTAGTAATTAATCTATCTAAATCTTTTGAAAATACTACTGCTTACTATAGCTAGATGTGAAAGTCTAATATACCTGTCCCATTATTTTAGCTCTTAATCCCTTAAAGATGAAGCAGTGACAAGTAGTGTAAAT
>JBCCJR010000048.1:0-19363 GCA_039045805.1 Cyanobacteria bacterium P01_C01_bin.118 | reverse complement strand
AATGCGATCGCACGTGGAATCCTAACGCACATCCAGCGAGAGTTTTAGCCACCATCTCTTCTTTATCTCTTTACTTCTTTACTTGTGCTCAGGGTGCTCGGTTGCTTCACAGGGTTCACCTAAAGAATTTAGGTGACGAATCAGCTGCTGCAAACGACCAAAATCGCGGTGGTTAAACTGCAACATTAACCGAGGTAAATGAGCAATCTCAGCCTCTCTCTCCTCTGGTAAAGCATCGGTCATTTCAATTTTCCCAGCGGCCAAGATATCTCCAAAAGACTGATTTAACTCTTCCAAAGCCCCTGAGCGTAAACAAGAATTCAATCTTAATACCAGGTGCTCACCGACATATCGACTTGAATGAAAAACCCGATAGTAGTTTGTAATTTCATCCCAAGCATCATTAATATTGTCTGTAATAACATACAAACTTGGATCGTCGAGACTAATTAATTGATTAGCCATGAGGTGCTCGCGCACATAGGTATCCCAACCTTTCCAGTAGCTTCCGCCGGGGTGGTCAATTAGCACAATTGGCATGGGCTCTGCCTTCCCCGTCTGCACCAGGGTCAACGATTCAAATGCCTCATCCTGAGTGCCAAATCCCCCTGGAAATACAGCTAAAGCATCGCATTCCCGTAAGAAAAATAATTTACGAGTAAAAAAATACTTAAACGTGAGTAATTTGGGATCGTTTTCCATGATGGGGTTAGACCCCTGCTCAAAGGGTAGCTGGATATTTAGTCCAAAGGAATGCTCTACACCGGCCCCTTCATTGCCCGCTTCCATAATGCCTGGTCCGGCACCAGTCATAATCATAAATCCCTGTTTTGCCGCTCGCTGAGCAAATGTTTTAGCAAGCTGATAGTCGGGATGCTCAGCCGGGGTACGGGCGGAACCAAAAATGGCGATCTTACGCGTATGACGATGGGGATAAAAGCCTTGGAAGCCCAACTCCATATCCTGAAGGGTGTTATTTAAAATCTTCCAATCTAAACGATCAGCCTCGCGTCCAATCATTCTTACCAGGGTTTCTAATATCTGTTGTATAACTGCTCCATGCTCCATAGAGGGCAGTTGAGTAACAATTTCAGAAATCTTCTCTTGTAAATGAGTGGGGAGGTTTGTTGTGGAGGTGACCATAAGACACAAATCCGTGAAGATTTTGACCGTTTGATTTAAATCATTAAGAGCCCTAATTGTATAGCAACACCTCGGAGCAACCAGGGCAGGCTCTATATTCTATCCCTCGGAAAAATTAATGCACCCAGAGATTTTTTCTATCCTTGGAAGTAGACGCAATACTGTAGTGTATTGTCTCTTCTGCAGAGTGCTTGCAGTGTAGCAGTGCCCTGTCATTGCGCATAGTGTTAGGTTCTGCCGCGAATTTCACTTTAACAAAAAGAACGGTTTCAACAGACACTGTTGAAACCGCCAGAATTATTAAAACCTCTAAATGGAAAAAAGGTTCTTGACTAAACTTAACTTGAATTAAGTACTAAGCCAGGCAATCAAAACTTTTAGCCTATAAAGCTTATAAGTATTTCTCAAGAGTGTTAGCAAGAGTAGTTTTTGGCACAGCGCCCACCACCATATCAACGCGCTGACCGTCCTTAAAAATCATTAAGGTAGGAATACTGCGAATGCCATACTGACTGGCAACTTTGGGGTTATCGTCTGTATTAACCTTAACAACCTTGACCTTGCCATCGTATTGCTCAGAAATCTCGTCCACCACGGGGGCAACCATCCGGCAGGGACCACACCATGGGGCCCAGAAGTCCACAAGCACCGGTAGCTCGCTTTTGATAACTTCTTGTTCGAATGTCGAATCTGTGACTTGTGCGGCTGACATCCCTATATTCCTTGTCGTCAAATATCAGACTCCTACCATAGCTGATTTTGGTCTATGACTCATCTCAGCATTGGAAAAATCAACCTTAAGAATATCGCTCTATCCAAAAAACTATAGTTTACAAACCTTTTTAAGGTGTCTAAAAATCACATTACTCTCTGTTAGCTGAACGTTAACTAAGAAAACCCGTGCTAGCTTCAAGACATTAAATTTAGACACATATAGGAACCGCCTAAACCAAATAGGTCCAGGCGGAGTGTGGTGTGAGGAGTGAACGGAAACTTCCGTCTCCGCTTTCAGTCTCATTGTAAGTCAAGTCTTAGCTTTTGCCATCCCCTACACTGCAGGTCTGATGAGGATTTTAAGTTTCGTTTTATTGCGTGTGTAATAAAAAATCAGGAATGATGACATCCGTCATAGCAGTTGAGTGATCCTGATCATATTGCAAATGAAAATGATAATTTGCAGAGGCAATTATTACCGTACTTTTACTGGTGACAAAAATAAAACCCCTATTTAGAACAGTCATTTTAATCAGGTCAACAACGACTGTTCTAGATAGGGCGATGGCGTTTTGATCGTTTGCAAGGAGCTTGTTGAAACTGTCTTACTTACCCATGCCTAAATGCTGAGCTTTCTGATAAACCTTACCTTCAGTTAAAAGTGAGGGGGCAATGACAACTTCTACTTGCTGCATATCCTTTAAATCTTTGGCACCTAATGTCCCCATGCTGGTTTTGAGTGCTCCTAATAGATTATGGGTGCCATCATCCAATTGAGCAGGGCCCCGTAAAATCTGCTCCAGCGTCCCTGTAGTCCCTACGTTAATACGAGTACCTCGCGGTAGTACTGGACTGGGCGTTGCCATGCCCCAGTGGAAACCGCGGCCAGGGGCTTCAGCTGCTCTGGCAAAGGGAGAACCAATCATCACACCATCTGCACCAGAGGCAATAGATTTGCAGATGTCGCCACCGGTCACCAAACCACCATCAGCGATTACAGGCACATAGCGTCCTGTCTCACGCTGGTAGTCATTCCGAGCTGCAGCACAATCAGACACTGCCGTTGCTTGGGGGACACCCACACCCAATACCCCCCTTGAGGTACAGGCAGCACCTGGTCCAATTCCCACCAGGACACCGGCTGCCCCCGCCTTCATTAACTCTAGGGTGACTTCATAGGTAACACAGTTTCCCAAAATCACTGGCATGGGCATCTCAGCACAGAATTTGGCCAGATCCAAAGGCACAATAGATCCAGGGGCCAAATGATTGGTAGAGACTACCGTGGCTTGGATAAAGACGAGATCGGCACTGGCTTCGGCTACGGTTTGACCATATTTAGCGGCTCCCATCGGGGTCAAACTAACGGCTGCAATCCCTCCCTGGGACTTGATTTCTGCAATCCGCTGTTGGATTAATGTTGGTTTGACTGGCTTAGCATAGATTTCTTGCATCAAAGGCACAAAATCCGCCTTGCCTACAGATGCAATGCGGTCTAGAACTGGATTGGGATCCTCGTAGCGAGTTTGAATTCCTTCAAGGTTTAAAACACCGAGGGCACCTAGCTTGGCAAGCTCCACCGCCATGCGCACATCAACCACGCCGTCCATGGCGCTGGCAATAATTGGAATTTCACGGTTTACATTGCCAATTGTCCAACGGGTATCAGCCAGTTCGGGATCTAGGGTTTTAGGTCCGGGCACCAAGGCGATTTCATCAATGCCATAGGCACGTCTTGCTGTTTTGCCACGACCAAGTTGAATGTTCACTGATATCTCCTTCCCAAGATCATTAGGTAAGCCTAGCAAAGAAAGAAATCGATTCTCAATTGTTTGAGATTACGGAGCCAAGGAATTTGGCAGAGTCAAGTTCTATGGGTGCTAGACAAGTGTCGTCAAGCCTGTCAAACAATAAGCTATGGATTTTTAGGACATAAACTCTCGATACGATTAAATAGGGCTGTGTATGCTGTGTTTTTGGGTGATCTGACCATGGCTAAACACCTATAGGCTAATCAGGGTATGCTCAACCATAGGCTTGTAGAGGTCGTTTACCAGCAGCGATACCTTCTTTCATCACCCAGTTATGGACAACTACTGTGAATTTATCTTCTCTAAAATTCTTTAGAAACCTGCGGGCTAATAATCGTCAGTTTGCGGTTATTGGTTTAGGCCGTTTTGGAAGAGCTGTGTGTCTTACCCTGCATGGTATGGGCTACGAGGTCCTGGGGATTGATTCTGATGAAAATCGAGTAGCCCAAGTCTTAACCGATCAAATTGCAGCCCACGCTGTGCAGATGGATTCAACGCAACCATCTGCCTTGCAAGAAGCAGGGATTCCTGACTTTGATACGGTGATCGTGGCTATCGGTAATTATATTCAGGAGAGTATTATTACGACTCTCAATGTGAAAGAAGCTGGGGTTGCCAATGTGGTCGCTAAAGCATCTACGGAGATCCATGGCAAACTTCTTAAGCGTGTGGGCGCAGATCATGTAGTGTTTCCAGAATTTGAAATGGGCTGCGAATTAGCTCGTTCTCTGACACGTCCAGGGGTGCTAGATCGCTTTGAGCTAGATCCCGACCACAGCATTGTAGAAGTGGTTGTACCCCAAGCATTTGATGGTAAGACCATTGTTGAGTTGGACCTGCGTAATAACTACGGGCTCACATTAATGGCAATCAGCAAAGAAAATGCGATGGACAAGTTTGAAATCAACCCCAGTCCAGTCTGCCGATTACGGGCCGGTACGTTAATGGTAGTCGTAGGGGCCAATAAAGGTATTGATAAATTACCTATGTAGGTTTTGACCTTTCCCTATAGGATAATTTGCACAGCCTACATAGGTAGACAGCATGAAAGTTATTGGCTTGATGAGCGGTACTTCTGTCGATGGCATTGATGCAGCCTTAGTGGATGTAACTGGCACAGGATATAACGTTCAAATCAAGCTGTTAGCGACACGTACTGACAAGTATGAGTCCGAAATACGCGATCGCATTTTGTCAGTATGCGGTGGCGCTTCTCTGACCATGGCATGTATTGCCGAGTTGGATGACCATATAGCCATTGCATTTGCTAAAACTGCTCAACAGCTGGGGGAAGCTGATTTGATCGCATCCCATGGGCAAACCATTTATCATCGTCCTCCCACGGCAGACAGTCTGGGATATAGCTGGCAGCTGGGCCGGGGAGCTTTGATTGCCCAACTTACCCAAACCGCCACCATTAGCGATTTTCGGGCTGCAGATATTGCTGCCGGGGGACAAGGAGCGCCCCTGGTCCCCCCTGTTGATGCCACTCTCTTCAGCCATCCCCAACGGCATCGCTGTGTTCAAAATATTGGTGGTATTGGCAACCTTACTTACTTACCCCCCTGGGAGCGTTCAGGCTCCCCATCAGATCAGATTGTTGGTTGGGATACCGGTCCTGGTAATGCTCTGATTGACTGGGCAGTCCATGTCTTTAGCCAGGGTGACCTCACCTATGACCATGATGGCCGTTGGGCTGCTACAGGTCAGCCCTGCGATCGCTTAATCAATCAGTGGTTAGAACATTCCTTTTTTCAGCAACCACCACCCAAGTCCACCGGACGGGAACTATTTGGTGCAGACTATGGTCAGCGATGTTGGCAAGAGGCCCAACAGCATGGGCTAGATCAGGCTGATTTTCTGGCCACGCTGACGGCTTTTACTGCGGCCACCATAGCCCATGGCTATCACCAGCTTCCCCGTCTCCCCGATGAGGTACTGCTATGTGGCGGTGGCAGTCGTAATGGGTATTTGCGATCGCAGCTTCAGGTCAGATTGCCTGACATATCCATACGGAGTACCGACGACGTCGGTCTAGACAGCAGCTTTAAAGAAGCCACTGCATTTGCCGTTTTGGGATATTGGCGATGGCATAAGCATCCTGGTAATTTATGTGCCGTTACTGGTGCACATCACCCCTGTCTTCTTGGGCAGATTCATCCATACCCAATCAGCATTTCCCGACAAATCAACTACCTAATTAACCCACAGACATGATCGTAAACAGTTAAAGACTATTAAGACGAGGACTGATGGATTTTGAAAACGAAATTGATCGAGTACCTCCCTTCCACTGTCTATTCTTGACGACTAAGATATCAAGTTTGCTAGCTATACACTACAGAGAGTGACTTACATAAACCGCCATATCACCATCAGGGAGAACACGTGAACCACAGTTTTCTGATCGAGCCAGGACGCTGGACACTTCAAGGTAACTGGCTGGCTAAGGACTTGCTTCCCATTGTCGTTAAAGGCAGAATCCTCGTCGCCTGGAACAGCAATGACTGGTTCACAATGGTTACCAAGCTTAAGTTCCCGAACGGAGAACTCAATGAAATTTCCCTACAGTACAAAGGTCGCATCACTGCAGGGAACCGCCAGCATACCTTTGTTTTGCAACATAGTGAATTGGGACGTGTGGAAGGTGAAGGTTGGATTGGGCCTAGTTCGATTGTCCAACAGTACTGGGTGCTTCAGGATAAACGCATGAGAACAGGCTTTGAAACCCTGTATCGTCTTAGTCCCAGTCAATATCATTTCTCAGGCGGTATTATGACGGGCCATCATCTAACTAGCACCATGGAGGCCATCGTTGAACGTCATCAAGGCTAAACAGAGATAATCCTTTTTGTGGCTGTTAGAGATATTGACTGTATTGTGTATTGACCAACCTGATAGAGACCATACAAGCAAGTTTCAGAAGTTCTGATTAATTCACCCTGGGACTTTGTCCAGTGGAGTGTATTGATAGATGGTCAGGTCCAGAACCAAGCCTTCAATGCCAGACAGTTACTTCGGTCGTAGACTTGCCAATCGCTATGAACTCATGGAATCCATTGGAAAGGGGTCCATGGGTAAAGTCTACCTGGCAAAAGATACCCTTCTAGGAGGAGTACCCGTTGCCGTAAAGTTTCTTGCTCAAACCCTCCTCAATGAGCAAATGACCCAGCGCTTTATGCATGAAGCCATGACCTGTGCCCAGCTGGGCACTCAAAGCATGCACGTTGTCCGAGTGACCGACTATGGCGTTACTGATGATGAGATTCCTTTCTATGTCATGGAATATCTCGAAGGGCAAAATCTGGGTCAAATGCTCCATCCAAGACCCCTGCCAGTTAAGCGTTTTCGTGACTTTATTCGACAGATTTGTTTGGGTTTAGATGCAGCCCACAAAGGGATTAGGCTCAATGAGCAAGTAGTTCCTATTATTCATCGGGATATCAAACCCAGCAATATCTTAGTGACTCAAAGTGCCAGTGTTGGGGACCTAGTTAAGATTCTAGACTTTGGCATTGCTAAGCTCATGCAGGACAGTAGTCAGGAGGAAACCAGTACTTTCTTGGGGACCCTTGCCTATGCTTCTCCTGAACAGATGGAGGGGCAAGAACTCGATCATCGCTCTGATATCTATAGCCTGGGCATCATGATGTATCAGATGCTGACTGGTGATTTACCCTTTTGTCCAAAAAGCAATACGTTTGGTGGCTGGTATAACGCTCATCGACACCAATACCCAGCGTCTTTAGATGGACGTTCACCCTACGGCCAATTACCCAGGTCTCTAAAAGATGCTGTGATGAATTGTTTGGCCAAGGACCCCTCTCAGCGGCCCAGCAGTGTTCGCCAACTTCTCGATCACTTAATTCATCAAAAACTTATTCCACCTCCGCCTCCACCTCCGCTTAGAGACCCGTTTTATGGACAAGCTTGGCCAAAGGATAAACCTATCGCCGAAATTGTTTTTTACCAACTCATCACTATTAAAAAACAACCGTTAACCACATTGTGGGTAATGATGCAATCCCATGAAATCACACAACATATTAGCAATACGGGTTACAACAATTTCTTATTTACCCTGACTCCTCATCCTATGGTGCTTTGGGTGACGGCATTTTACAGTAAGGGCAAAGGGGCACGCTGGCTGTCTAGCTATTTGGATCTTAAAAAGGCCGATAGCCAAAAAATTATCTGGCAGTTAGCAGAGGCAGGCAGTTATCCAGTATTATTTTTCTCCAAAGATTTTCCTAACCGGTATGTAGCCTCGCGTCGCTTGCATATCGCCATGCCCCAACAAAAGCTGTTAAAGGAATGGGTATTGACGGCGCGTTCATTTATGCCAGTGGGAAGTTCTCAAACCAGCAAAAACATGCTGAAAAAAGAATTGAATGACAATCTAAAACCTCGTATGCTTTGGTGATTTGCTTGATTTGTCCGTAGATTATTTGTTTATGCCCTTTGGGATTAAACGATTTTTCTGAGATTAAGAGCAATTCCCTGAGGGGAATTGCACATAATAGTTAGGGCATAGTTGTTGGATCGGCCTGAGCTACAGGCCCAAGCTATATTTAACGGTTTTCACCCCCCCAGTCTATTGCTGTTGCAAATGCTGAGGGAGCGCTAAGGTTGTGGACTGTGCCTTGCTGTGTGATTAATCTCGGCTGTTCTGACAGTTTATATCTCTATATTTGATCTCCCTAGCAATAGGACCAACGCTAGGTATTATTGGCTTAGAATCGCAGCATTACATGACAGACACTTATTTCGGTCGTAGACTTGCCAATCGCTATGAACTCATGGAATCCATTGGTCAAGGGTCCATGGGAAAAGTGTATTTGGCTGAGGATATGCTTCTGGGAGGTGTGCCCGTTGCTGTAAAATTTCTTGCTCAGACTCTACTTAATGAGCAGATGACCCAGCGCTTTATGCGTGAAGCAATGACCTGTGCGCAGTTGGGTAATAACAGCATGCACGTTGTGAGAGTGACGGATTATGGCGTGACCGATGACGAAATTCCATTTTATGTAATGGAATATCTGAAAGGGAAAAACTTGGGTCAGATTATTCAGCCCAACCCGTTACCAATACCCCGATTTCTTGATTTCACTCGACAAATTTGCCTAGGGTTAGAAACTGCCCACAAGGGCATTATTCTTAACGGTCAAGTTATTCCGATTATTCACCGCGATATCAAACCTAGCAATATTCTGGTTACCCAGAGTGCCAGTGTTGGTGAATTGGTCAAAATTTTGGATTTTGGCATTGCCAAACTAATGCAGGTCGACAGCGAACAAACCAGTAGTTTTATGGGCACATTAGCCTACGCTTCTCCTGAACAGATGGAGGGGCATGAACTTGATCGTCGATCTGACATCTACAGTTTGGGCGTAATGATGTATCAAATGCTGTCAGGTTCTTTACCTTTTCGCCCCAGTAATAATACGTTTGGTGGTTGGTATAAGGCCCACCGCGACCAAGAACCGATTCCCTTAGATAGTCAGTCCCCCTATGGGGCATTACCTAAGCTGTTAAAGGACGCTGTGATGAGCTGTCTAGCTAAGGATCGTACTCAACGCCCCAGCAACGTTGGCCAGTTACTGGCTCACCTGGCACCGTTAGAAAATCGCTTTAGTCGCTCGATTGACCTCGGTAAACAAATTCGAGGGACGCTTAGAGATTTGCCGGTGGTGTCGAAACAGTCGCCTCCCAGTGGTTCTGAGGAAGATCGATTTTGTCGGTTACAAGTCTGGCCTCAGGGGACGCCCGTAGCTGAAATTGTCTTTCCTAAGCTGCTGGCTATGAGCAATTGCCAACTGCCTACATTATGGGCCATGTTAGGTTCTCTAGAAATTGAGCATCGGATTACGAATACCAGTTCTAACAATTTTTTGTGTGTGCGCAATCCTCATCCAATGGTGCTGTGGGTGACGGCATTTTATAGCAAAGCTCAGGGAGCGCGGTGGTTATCTAGCTACCTGGATCTTAAAAAAACTGGCAACCAAAATTTTGTTTGGCATTTGGGCGAAGAGGGGGCGTATCGTGTACTCTTCTTTTCTAAAGAATCCCCCCATCAGTTAATAGACTTTCGTCGTTTACATATTGCTCCTCCCCAACGAAAATTGCTGAAAGAATGGGTGTTAATGGCGCGAAATATCATGCCTGTGGGCCGCCCTGCAGACAGTAAAGGTATGTTGAAAAAGGAATTGAATGAGAGTTTAAAGCCTCAAATGTTGTTAAGTTTTGAAGCTATGCATTCCGATAGTTAAGCTAGCGATGCGCGGCTGTTGAGGTGCTAGGCTCCTGGGTGGATCATATAATGCGGGGAAAATGAATGACTGGATGCCAGCTTGAGCGTAAAAGTTCACTGGTAAAGCTAGGTACGGACCATTTAAGAATGCCTTTGGATTTACCGGAACATATTGCGATCGCAGAAATATCATTGACCTCGGCCGATTTTAATATTTCAGACTGTGGGTCTCCCTGGCGAATTTCCGTAAACACCTCAACACCTGCTGACTCTAAATCAGCCTTGACCTGATCAAGCTGAGTTTGTGCCTGAGTCTCTGACTCCCTGAGCTCAACTCGAATACCGTCATCAATAATCCAGCAAAGGGTACATTGTCTGGGATACCCAGTATGGTCAGCCGAGGCCTTAATTTGGGTCACCAAATGCTTGGCACTATTGCTACCGTCATAGGGCACCAAAATATGATCAAACAGCGTTTTACATCGAAAAGCCAGTTCTTGTTCTCGATAGGTAGCGACCAGTTGAGGCCGCAAAATCACTAATGGAATATCTAGCTGATTAGCAATTCCCGTTGTAGTACTGCCAAATAATTTCTCAGTCAGGAGAGATCTTGTGGGAGTGCCCAATAGCAGCACATCAGCACTATGACAGCGGACTACTTTTGAAATATTATCAATGACTCGACCCGAACGGACCTCAATAATCACCGACTTCCCATCCGGTAATGATGCTTCACTGGCCTCTAACAGCCTGCTCTTAGCCTCGGCAACAGCCTCATCATCAACCTTTGGGATCTCACGATCGGTGGTCAGAGAAACATTATGAAAAAAAATGACTTGATCTAGACCACACTGAACCAAATCAGGAACAAACTTGATTAACCGCTGTAGGCTATCGTCAAAATCAGTACAGACTAGCGCACGCTTAAACATCCAGCTCTACTCCACCGCTATCACTTACCGCTCATTCGTCTTGAAAGGCAACTACCACTACCGTAATATTGTCGCGCCCCCCACGCTGTTTAGCCGCATCCACCAGGGACTCAACCGCTGTTGGACAGGAGCGAATAGACTTTAAATGTGTGGCAATCAGTGGGTCAGAGAGCTCCTCTGTCAAACCATCACTACACAACAGCAATCGATCCCCACCAGATACATCCAAAGATTGAATGTCTATGCGATGTAGATCTTCTCGGCCTAAACATTGCGATAGCACGTGTCTCCAAGGATGATGCTTAGATTCATCAACGGTCAGTTCACCATCCTCAATCGCTTTGGCCACCCAGGTATGATCGGTCGTAATTTGATCAAGTTTGGCCCCACGTAAACGATAGAGCCGAGAATCTCCTACATGAGCACACCAGGGCAGATTGTCAGGCTCACGAAACATAACGGCCACCGCTGTTGTACCCATATCAGCGCGTTCGGGATGATGATATTGGTCCTTCAGAATGGCATCGTTGGCAGCAATAAATGCTTTACGCAACATGACATCCGACGATTCAGAACTTTCCCAATGATTATCCAAATACTGATAAATCGCTTCAGTGGCTAGACGACTAGCTTCCTGGCCACCAGCATGACCACCCATACCATCAGCAACGACAAAAAAGCGGCCTAAATCATCCAGATAATATGCATCTTGATTACTAGTTCGTAGTAATCCTGGATCCGTTAAACCGGCAAAAAAGCGTTGCATAAAGCATTTAGGCATAAAAAGAGCAGCTAGGGCATACGGTCAGCTCGACCAAGACGCATCAGGGCCCGTACCAACGCCATCCCCGATGCCGCAGCAGGTAGTGCCATTCCTAAGGCAACCCATGGTAACTGACTTATCAATAATAAAGTGGCCGATAGCGTAAATGTGCCAAATAGCAAAGTATAGTTTGTCATCAAATTGACACTGCTAAGGCGGCGTATTGCCCGATCTGTTTCGATTGAACGGACACGAACCCGAATATCTCCCCGATCCAAGCGATCTAGGGAATCCTCTATGCGGCGTGGCAAGCCAAATGCCGAGCTTCCTACCTGAGCAGCTTGACGACTGATTTCACCAATCAGTCCATTACTCGAAGAATTAGAGACATTAGTCATAAGCTGATTAGCAAAGGGTTTTGCAGCCTCCATAAAGTTAAAGTCTGGGTCCAGCCCCTTACCCACACCCTCCAGTGTGGAAAACGCTCGCATGACAAACGTAAATGTAGCTGGAAATCGAAAGGGTTGATCATAGGCCACTGCATAGAGGTCGTCGCTGATTGTAGTTATGGACTGCTCCTCAAAAGGCTTGTCCATAAAGTTATCCAAAATATACTGAATTGAGCGACGTACAGGGCCCATATCGTCAGTTTCTGCCAAAGCCCCCAGGCCCACCAAAGACGTCATCACCATATCAGCATTACGCTGAGCCACCCCCATAAAAGTACGCATCAACCCATCACGGGTAATGGGTTGAATCTCACCCATCATGCCAAAATCATAAAAAATCAAGGCACCATCAGGGTTTACAGCAATGTTGCCAGGATGGGGATCGGCATGAAAAAAGCCGTCGTTCAGGAGCTGATGCAAGTAGGCTTGGGCACCCAGCTGAGCCAACCGTTGTCTGTCCAAGCCAGCGGCTTCCAAGGACTCATAATGACTGATTTTAATGCCTGGTAAATATTCTAACGTCAGTACACGCTGAGATGCATAGCGCCAATAAATACGAGGGGCTTTCACCCAGTCAATATCGCGAAAATTACGTCGAAAAGTATCTGCATTACGTCCCTCGTGCAGAAAATCAATTTCTAACCAAAGAATCCGACAGCATTCCTCATAGATACCAATCCAGTCACGCCCTCGTCCCCATTCAGGGTGATTCTGAAAATAGCGGGCAATGCCTTTGAGGATAGATAGATCAATTTGAAATAACCGCTGCAAACCAGGTCGCTGTATCTTAACAACGACTTCCTCCCCAGAATGTAGCTGGGCTCGATGCACTTGCCCCAAACTAGCAGCTGCCAATGGAATCGGGTCAAAGGTTTGATATAACTCTTCAACAGGGCGTCCTAGGTCATCCTCAACAATTGCCCTAACCTGCTCATAGCTAAAGGCAGGCACCTGATCCTGGAGCTTGGATAACTCCTCAACATATTCAGCTGGAAATAAATCGGAACGAGTAGAAAACAGCTGCCCTAATTTGATAAAAGTTGGACCCAGATTCAGAAATGTCATCCGAATCCAGCGAGCCTGAGCCCGTCTTCGCGCTGCCTGTTTCTCAGGCGTAATACCACCTGCATAGCTCCAGGTTTTTCCATACAGCCATCGCTTACCCAGAAAAGTCAAGAAAAATGACCAGATATCAATAGATCTTTCTGGACGGCTGTAGCGACGGTTCCATCGATAGCGTTTCTCTACCGCTGAGACACCACCATTTAGGGGCTTATCTGAATCGTAATTCACAGCAGCAGGAGATGCCTCAACTGAGAGTGACTGAGACTGGCTAACAACATCGTGCTCGTTTAAGAAACCTTCGGATGAAGGTTCACTCAAGGATGGGTAGTCGGTTGCATTGGGCACTGTAGACACTCAGTCTCCTAGATAGCCAGCGGCTTACTTAAGGCTTACTCAAATTCAGTGGGTTAGACGAATATTCAATGTCGGGTGATTGTCTGACAAGAGTTCGTAAGTCTATCAGGAAGAAGACGCACGATATTGCTGCAGAGCAACGCGCACCTGGGCAATTTCAGCTCTTAAGTTATCAATGGTTGCCTGGAGGTCTTCTTCTGAATTCAAGCTGTCGGATTCAGAAGAAGACATTCCTGATTGAGAGGACTGAGCCTGATCAAATACATCCTCTACAAATCGATGCAGCCATTCTCTCTGCTCGGCATCAAAGCGACCAACACCGCTCATGCCAGTCGTAATAGCTTCCTCAAGCTTTTCACCGATAGCCGTTGCCAAGGCCCGCCCTAGAAAGAACGCTTGCAGCGTTGGATTACTCATAAACTTTTTTACGGATACCTAAGCGACATTATACCCATGGTTTAAGACTCACTGGGGGCAAATACCCAATCCCACCAAAAATATTTTGTTGAGTGAGACGTGATGGGCTCAACGCTATCAGTCTAATGACGTATCAGGCACTGCAGAAGAGTTCACCGGAGCAATGATCACAGGACCTTCGGTAAATTCAGCGTCTGATATTGGGCGCTTATCAAACCAGGGGTAGCTTTCAGATACAGGCTCTGTCAATTCTATCTGCGGAGCATCAATGGGCTGAATATCTTCATTTTCAGATTCCTCTAAATCTGATACGCCTGGGAAAGGCCTCGCGCTATCGGTGTTGTAGGCATCATCGACTATATCCTGAACACCCTGTTCATTCCCTAAGCTACCCACCATCGATCTGGTGGTGTCTTCCACAATCACTGGCTGTTCAGGACTAATGTCCTCTTCTCCATAGGCATCGGTCTCGATGTCTGTAGATACAGGTTCTTTGTAGACCAGTTGTGATGGCGATGTATCCCAACCAGCATCAACATCGTCGTAGGCATCATCGGCTGATAAAGGTACCTGAGGAGGCCATTCTGCCAACGGGGGAAAGTCTTGCTGTGGGATGAACAGCGGTGTTTGTCCAACCGAGATCACCTGAAAACGGAGGGTGCTGCCTAAGCCTATACCCATACTGCTAGCGACCGCTGCCGTTGCAAACAAAGAAAACAATCGTCGCTTAGATATCTTGCCTGTTTGAGGCATTGAATCCTTTACGGTTGTTTTGACAGACGGCGGACTAATCTGCATTGGGACACAAAGAATCTGAATAAGATGGGCGGAAAATGTGAGGTTAAGAGAATGGACGAGTGCTAACCCTACAACCTCCGCTATAAAATCTCGTATCTGGCCAGCGTAGTTGGGAGCAGAATGAAACTTAATGTTTCCTCAAGTTTCAACTTTATCTACAGCAATGGAGAAATGGCAATGGTATGAGTCTGGTATATTTTGGGGTATAAGACCTGTGAACCTTGACAAGCAAGGGTTTCAGTCGCATTAATTTTTTTCTTGATGATCTAGTGGGTAATGCTGGTGGAGATAGGTGGTCGCTGAACTGGGAGACGTAATCTCACCGTCCAACGTTGCATCGGTTAACGCAGTGAGCATTTGTCGATACAAAGGACCGGGGCGATATCCTAATTTTTTTAGGTCACGGCCATTTAGAGGAGGGCTGATATGCATCAGCTGAGTAATGTATTGCCAAACGTAAGTCCCGATTTTGCGGGGATAACGGACACTCACAAGTAATAGAGTGGGTAAATCATAGATAACTAAGCTTTGATGGATAGCGCTGGGCTTAAGTTGAACGGACTGATTAAGTTGATTGAGTAAGACCCCTTCAACCTGTGATAAATGCTCCAAGCGCTGAATCGATCCCAGGGGTAACTGTAGATTGTTTGCTATGTGAGATCGCGCCTCCACCTGGGCCAGCAGCACTTCTAGTCTTACCAGCCAGGGCTTCACCCCTAGATCTTTGCCCACCTTGGTGATAAATAGCTGTCGCCAACGTCCCGCCCGATGCATCTGTCGCCATAGCTCTGAATTAATGGTCAAATCGGGATGTAAACAGCTTAGGGCCCCCAGCTTATCTAAAAGACCTAGAGACTGAGCCCAGTAATCCGCTCGTAAAATATAAGTCAACTCGGCCTTGAGTCGAGTTTTCAGTGCCGGTATTCGCTTTTTGGTCTGCTGAGCCTGTAAATCTGCATAGATACCGCTGTCCACGGCGTAGCGAATAAACCGTTCCGTTTGACTATCAATGTCAAACCCGAGCCGCACCGCAAACCGAACTGCCCGAAAAATTCGCGTAGGATCCTCAATAAAACTATTGGCATGGAGTACTCGCACCTGGCGTTTTTGAATATCCAGATAGCCCCCAAAGAAATCCAACAGTAACCCCGGCTGGGGTGCTGTCAGACGAATTGCCATGGCGTTAATGGTAAAGTCACGACGGTAAAGGTCTTGACGAATCGAGCTGGGCTCTACCTCTGGATTGGCTGCCGGATAGGGATAAAACTCGGTACGTGCTGTGGCGATATCAATCATTAAAGGGGCATGGCCTGCCCGTGCTCGCCAGATTAGCGCCGCTGTCTGAAATTCTCCATGCACCTGCAGGTCAGCGTCAGGATACTGTTTTTGCAGTTGCTGAGCTAAAACAACCCCAGCCCCTTCTACAACCGGCGAACGAAAACTATCTACCACCAGGTCAATGTCTTTAAGGGATACGACTGCTTCTTCGGCAGTCAACAACAAGTCACGAACTGCTCCACCCACAACATACAAGTGCCAGCCTCGTTGCTGAGCAGCCACAGCAATCTGGGCTAAAAGTGACCACAGTTCCCCTGACTCCAAGGCCGTAGGATAAGCCTGCAGTGACATTTGTAACCGTTTATAGATATTGGTTTTGAGCGGTATCAAAGCCTCATTATCTGATGTTTGGGCCGGATACATTTGGCGTAAAACATCGGTGCGCGTAACAATGCCCACGAGGTCGTCCCCATCCAGAACCGGCAAGCGACCGACATCATAGGTAACCATTAGCAGCTGAATCTCACTCAGGGGGGTATCAGGAGCTACGGTCTTTAAATTAAGTGTCATATATCCCTTGACTGGAGCATGGCTAAAGCCATGGTGTAATGCCAGCTCAATATCTCGACGTGAAATAATGCCCTGCAGCTTTCCTGCATTATTCGCTATGCATAAACCAGAATGACCATAACGCAGGAGAATGCGCTGAGCATCCATTACAGTAGTGGCTGGACGAATTGTCCTAACCGGTGAAGACATTAAATCTTGGGCGGTAACTGCCTGAGTATGGGACTGGATAACGGCATCACTCAGCTGTCTAAAAATCACCTCAGGTTTATGGGTGGTCAGATTGGCTGCGGCTGCACAAACATGCCCCCCTCCTCCATAGGGTTGAAGCAACGTACGACAATTCATGCCGGTTTGGGGACGGGTGCGGCTAATTAATGTCAGGCGAGCTTTAGCTTTAGCGATGTACACAGCTGCCAGCAGCAGACTATCTAAACCCAGGAGCGATATTAGATGGCTAGCCAAGCTAGATAATCCAGGGATAAAGTCTGCTGTTTCTAGATAAACAGTGCCGATGGTATACCCTTCGATCTGTCGAATATGTGTGGTGTCTAGGGCTCTGCTCAGCAAGCCTTGGAGCCTGGCTGACAGACCTGGCTCTACTGCCTCAGCAATGGTTTGCTGATGGGCACCCTGAGCCATTAACCAGGCCAGGGCATAGGCATCACGGGGTGTGGTCTGGGCAAAGGTTAACGAGCCCGTATCCCCATGAATTCCTAAGGCCATCACCGTGGCCTGTGTCGGGGAAATAGGCTGTTTTGAGTTGCTAAGGGCTTCAACGACGAGAGTGGTGGTGGCTCCCACTGGCTCGATGTAATGTTTGCCTGGAATATCGGGGCAGGACTCGGTATGGTGGTCGTAAATGGTGATCGGTAGCTGGGTTGAGATCGCATGCTCAATCCACTCTGCCGCCACCCCTAACCGACTCCGCTGGTGAGCATCAACCACCACAACTGAACGAATCATGGATACTGTCACTGCCCGGCGTTCAATCAAAGGATACTCATCTCGATGAAGCGCTAAAAAAGTCTTAACCGTTGGATGAGCCCCACCAGTTAGGACAATACGACTACCAGGGCATAAACAAGCCAATCCAACCGCTGCACCTAACGTGTCAAAGTCTGCAGTTGTATGACAAAGAATCAAGTCCATATCGTCCCCATCGACCAAAGCAAATATCCTGTCATTCACTGCGCCAGACGTAGCATCTGTCAGAAGTAGTTAAAGCAGGGAAGCACTACAGTTATTTTGATGGATACTGCTAACTTGATGTCTTTTCAGCTGACGACGGAATAAATCAAAATATTAGTCCCAAATATTAGTCCCAACGAACTAATCACTGGGGATTCAATTAAAAACGCTTCCGTTAGGTGCCTAATATTTGATAGCTTACTAAACAAGGTGCTCAGTGCTCCATGCTGTATCACCATCAGTAGATTAAGCGACTTGTCCAAGTCTAGAGGCGAAATTCTGCCCAGTAGTATGGCAGTTTCCCACCTGGGCATGGTGTGTCAGATCTTTTGCTGTCTTGAGAGTGGCGAGTTATGTCTATCCTGTTCCAACTGTTGTTATTTGTTTTAGTAGTTTGGTCCTTTATCATGGTGATCGGTGTGCCCGTAGCCTATGCTTCCCCTCAAAACTGGGAGCAGTCAAAGCGACTCATTTTCCTTGGCTCCATTATCTGGGGTGTGCTTGTGATTGTGGTAGGTAGTTTGAACTACTTGGTGGTATAGGCCAGACCATTGCTGCGAAAGTAAAGACTTTTGTCTTAGGTGGTTACCGTTAATCTGAGCTCAGCAACGTCAGATATTTACGTTTGGGTGGTGCGGTCGTTGGGACCTACCACCTTGTTTTTTTGAAAGATTTAGACTCCCCATGGCTGTTTTTGAAGGAAGTTTCGACCGTGTTGGTATTGCTAAATTTGCCATTGTCATTGGTCGATTCAATGACTTAGTCACTAACAAGTTGCTAGAAGGGTGCCAGGACTGTCTGAAACGCCACGGTGTCAATGTAGATCCCAACGGTACCCAGGTTGACTATGCATGGGTGCCAGGCAGCTTTGAAGTGGCTTTAGTGGCACGACAGTTGGCTCTCAGTGGTCAATATGACGCCATCATTTGTTTAGGAGCCGTGATCCGTGGTCAAACCCCACATTTTGATTACGTTGCCGCTGAGGTTTCTAAAGGCATTGCTGCTGCTGGATTCCAAACCGGTGTTCCAGTGGTATTTGGAATTTTAACCACCGACTCCATGCAACAGGCTCTAGAACGGGCAGGAATTAAAAGCAACTTAGGCTGGAACTACGCTATGAGTGCGTTGGAAATGGCTAGCCTCATGGCTCAGCTCCCCAAACCAGCCAATGCCTTAGAAATGTCCAGTGCTATTCCCCAGTTGCCTACTTCAACCAAAGCTTAGGCGCATAGGTATTTTAGACAAATACTGTCGGCACCTGGGTAACCCAGGTCTTCTCCTTTTAATCTAAAAAGGTTTGACAATGAAAAACATTGTGTGGCACTCTAAGAAATGTCAAAAACAAGGCAAATGCGGGTGTAGCTCAGTGGTAGAGCGTCACCTTGCCAAGGTGAATGTCGCGCGTTCGAATCGCGTCACCCGCTTTAGAGTTGTATCAAAAGAAATAAATTATTCATTTATTTCTTTGACATTGTTTTGGGTATTAGTTCCTCAAACTTAGGTTTAGACCAAAGTGTGTCTACAAAATGTGATGGAGCTTACAAAAGTTTGTAAGTCTTATCGTATTTGGAAAAATAATTTGGAAAACTGCAGGTCAGTTTAATGATTAGCTAACTCTAAGGCCTTGATTT
>JBCCJR010000047.1:0-19384 GCA_039045805.1 Cyanobacteria bacterium P01_C01_bin.118 | reverse complement strand
TTGGGCCTGGGTTTCAGAACCTGCAGTCACCAGGACAAGACCAAGTTGAGAAGATGACGCCATGGGTCAAGGATGGAAAATTGTAATCACCCTATTTGACCATAATGGAAGGAAATGAAGACATGAACATCCCAGGGGTGGCGATTGGTGTTTGAGCAGAGGGTTGTGGTATGGCGATAGGTCTACGGTGAAGATCCCCTGAATTTGTCTGTAGCTCTGTCAATGTAGACGTTGGCAGGATGGTATTGGTTAACACCGCCCCCGTAAGCTCCACCTGTTCCAAATTGGTGCGCCGGAGATCGGTATCGGTTAAATTAGCTCTTTGCAGTTGGGCATTTTGCAAGTTAGCGCCCGACAGATTGACTCGCTGCAGATTGGCATGCTGCAGCTGAGTGTGGGAAAAGTTGGTGGCTGTGAGATTAGCAGTTTGTAGATTAGTCCCCTTCATATGGGCGTGGGAAAAATTCACACCGTTCATGTCATAGCCGCTAAAGTTTAGGCCATTGAGTCGAGAGTATGCGAGATTGACACCGCTAAATTGAGCGGCTGTGATATTGGCACCGTATAATCTAGCGCCCCTGAGATTGGCCCAGGCAAAATTGACGCCATTTACCTGGGTTTCTCGCAGGTTGACGCCAGGCAGGGATGCTCCACAAAAATTTGCGCAATGTAAACGGCTTTGTCGAAAGTTCACATGGGCAAGCTGAGCACCGCTGAGCTTTGCATAGGAGAGTTCGGACTTGATCCAAAAGGCACCACAGCCATTGACTTTAGTGAGATTGGCATAGCTAAAATCACTTTCGCCAAGTTTGGCAAACTGTAAATTGGCCCGCTGCAGCTCGGCTTTAACAAACGTGCCTTTAGTGAGAAAGGCTCGATGAAAATTGACGCCGGTCAGGTTAGCCTCAGACAGGTCAATATTGACCAGGATACAGCTGGATAAATCAGCACCGCTCAGGTTGATGCCCCTAAAATTTCGGTGTCCTGATTCGTATAGCTTCAGGAACTCATGAACTCTCATCGCAGGTTAGGACCGTTGGGATCATTAATCAATAAACCTAGGGTAGACGGCACACCGTACAATAAGTTGGATGGTTGACGTTGGTTGATATACCAACTTAAAACTTAAGAAAATCTGAAATTTCAACACAACTGATCGATATGACTATGCCCGAGGAGATTGCTGTCACGCCCTCTCCAGCAGGACGATGGCAATCGTTGGCGCTGGGAACATTGTGGTTGGGGTTTGTCACCTATGCGGTGTTATTTTCCCCGTCGAGCACCCCCGACACGATTGAGGTGATTCGTCAACTGTCTACTGGACAATGGGCTTTATTAAATCCGCTGGTAGTAGTGTTGTTTAATTTGATGGGGTTATGGCCCCTTGTTTATGCCGGTTTGGCCCTGAGTGATGGCTGCGAGCAATCCATCCCAGCCTGGCCATTTGTTGTGGGTTCCTTTGGCTTTGGGGCGTTTGCCTTAATGCCCTACATGGCGTTGAGAAAGCCCACCTGCCACCTACCCCAGCGGTTACCCGATACGGCGTTACTCAAGCGGTTGAATCATCGGTGGTTGGGTTGGATCGTTGTGGCCGCCACCCTCGCGCTGGTTATCTATGGTGTGGCCCAGGGACATCTCAGTGAGACTTGGCAAGATTTCTGCTATCAGTTCTCCTCCAGTCAGTTTATTCATGTGATGAGTCTGGACTTTTGTATGCTCACCCTGCTCACTCCCAGGCTGTTGTGGGATGACATTGTGCGGCGTCAGGCGGCCCCTGGATGGCGAGCTGCTTCTCTGGTGCCTCTGGTGGGGCCTGCCCTTTATTTGGCACTGCGTCCGTCGGCAGAGTGTTTATGAATAAATTGCTAGACACTAATCTTGAGCATCTTTGGACCACTGACCAATGGACCTACATTCGTAAAAATATCGGTGAATGGCAGGGGGCCTTTATTCAGTTCTCACCGTCAGCCGCTTGGGTTAGTAGTACCTCCAGTGTTCTCACCCTTGAAGAAGATCGTCCTGGGGAACATATGACGCTAGTGTTAAAGCGTACGTCTCCAGGCAAACCTACCCACACTATGGAGCGGGATTTAGGCTACCCCGGTGCTGCTCCCTATATCTGTTTTTTCCCGACGGGAGCATTCTCCCAGGGAGCGATGCAGCGACGACCGTGGAGCAGTTTTGGGTCTGAGTTTTCCCTGCTGGCAGACAATCAGCGGCGGCGTTTAGTACAGCTGTATTCAGGTACGGCTAGCGGTGATCATACTCTCGACTATGTCACCTTGATTCCTGAACATCGGTCTGGGGCAGTGGGAATACACCAAACATCATCTACACCAGCGGTCATTGATGTAGATGACATGACAACACGGCTAGGTTTGGAGACTGTGCGGGGGAGATGGCAAGGGACTGGTTTGATTCTGTCGGCCAATATGGAGAGTCCCCAACTCAAAACGATTCAATGGCAGGCTCGCTGTGATGGCGGGGATTTAATGGTGTTAGAGGATGGCCAGGAACAGCGATTTGTGGCTATTGATAGTCATCGTTGGCAAGGGTTGGAGAGTGCTGTGCAGTTTTGGCTTTTGCCTGGAGATGTGAGCTGCACGGTGTATCCTCAGCTGCCGCGACAGCATGGGGCTCGCCTGGAGTTTTGTTGGTATCTGTCTGCACAGCAACGACAGCGCATTGTGCGAGAGTATGGAGCCGATGGCGGCTGGGGTAGTACGTCCTTGATGGTGGAGACTCGGGTTTGAACGGTTCGTGTTTGTTTAGGTTTTGGTAGATTCCATGGCTCATACCCAATTTATTTTGCAGGCATTACCTGGTAATCCTTACAGGGGTTTACAGCGGGCTGATGCCCTGTGGCATGACTATCGCCATGGCAATATTCCGACGCCAGCGGTAGTGTCAACTCAGTCAGAGCCCCTGATGAACTCTCGGGGGGGAACCCAGGGAGATAGTCCCCCTTACGATGTGGTGATCTGCGGCGGTACCCTGGGGATTTTGTTGGGGGCAACGTTAGTGCGACGGGGGTGGCGAGTAGCTCTGTTGGAGCGAGGCCTGCTTAAGGGGCGAGAGCAGGAGTGGAATATTTCTCGCCATGAGCTGAGGGTGTTTGTTGACCTGGGGCTGTTGAGTGAGGCGGAGTTGGATGTTGCGATCGCAACGGAATACAATCCGGCCCGTATCCAATTTGATGGTGGTGAGGATCTGTGGGTGCGCGATATCCTCAATGTGGGTGTGGACCCGATCTACCTGTTGGAGCGGCTTAAGCAGGTGTTTATAGCCGCCGGAGGTGACCTTTTAGAACACACTCCATTCTCTGCGGCTCAGGTAGCTCCTGATGGGGTAAACGTGACCGCTGGAGAGCGCACCTTAATCACCCGACTGTTAATTGACACCATGGGCCATTTTTCCCCCATGGTGCAGCAGGCCCGCCAGGGAGAATCTCCCGATGCAGTATGTCTCGTTGTCGGTACCTGTGCCACAGGCTACAGCAACAATCAAACAGGGGATCTAATCGCCTCATTCACCCCCATCAAACACCAGTGTCAATATTTCTGGGAAGCGTTTCCAGCCCGAGACGGACGTACCACATATCTGTTTACCTATCTCGATGCCCATCCTCAGCGCATCAGTTTAGAAGACCTGTTTGACGACTATTTTGATCTGTTGCCCGAGTACCAGGGCATATCTCTGGACCAGCTGGACTTTAAGCGGGCATTGTTTGGATTTTTTCCAGCCTATCGCAATAGCCCTTTGCGGTTTCGTTGGGATCGGGTGTTAGCCGTGGGGGATGCCAGCGGGCATCAATCTCCCCTCAGTTTTGGTGGCTTTGGAGCCATGATTCGCCATCTAAAACGGCTGACAGAGGGGATTGATGAGGCCCTCACCCAGGATCGGCTAAGTGCCTCTGCCCTCGGGTGGCTGCAGCCCTATCAGCCCAATATCGCCGTTACCTGGCTGTTTCAAAAGGCGATGAGTCTCTCTGTGACCCAGTCCCTCAGTGAGAATCAAATTAACCAGATTCTGACGACGATTTTTCAAGATATGGCGGCGTTGGGGGACCCTGTTCTGCGTCCGTTTCTCCAGGATGTCGTGCAGTTTCAACCGCTAGCAAAGACACTGCTGCGCACTTCTGTGTATCACCCGATGCTAGTGGCTAAAATCTTGCCCCAGGTGGGTATCCCCTCCGTGCTGGACTGGACTGGACACTACTTGGGTTTAGCGGTGTATAGCGCCTTAAATCAGCTGCTAAAAACTACGCCCCAGGGGGCCGATTACTACTGGCGGCGGTGGAGAGAGTCTTTAGTCTATGGCAGCGGTGGCGATTATGGCCCCCACTAGAGGGAAGGTGCGAATATGGGGATGAGTATTTGATTGTCGCCTTTCATGTCTTTGAGCTTTTCCCAGGCCCGCCAGCGGTTTCGTTCTCTAATTGCCCAGCCGTCGCTAAATCTTGCCGCCGCCGCCCTGTGTCCGGCCCAAGAGTTTTACCCTGAGCTTGATCCCGAAGACTGTTATCGTCAGCTGGATGCCATGGCCGCTGCCATTACTCCGTCTACATACCCGCTGAAGACAATTCAGGCAATTAATCAATATCTCTACCAGGAACTGGGATTTAGGGGTAACCAAGTTGACTACTATGACCCCGACAATAGCTATCTCAATCGGGTGTTAGAACGACGTCTGGGGATTCCCATCACCCTGGCTCTGATCTATTTAGAAGTGTCTCAACGGTTGGGGCTCCCCATGGCGGGGGTGGGAATGCCGGGTCATTTCTTGGTGTGTCCTACAGTAGAAGAAATGGCGGTGTATGTTGATCCGTTTAACCAGGGGGAGGTCCTGTTTGAACCAGATTGTCAGGGCATCTTTCAGAGATTATACGGAACCAATGCGGCCTGGAGTTCTAGTTATCTTGTGCCAATTTCAGCTAAGGCTTTATTGGCAAGATTGCTAAATAATCTAAAGCTAATTTATCTAAATCGCCGGGACCTGGGCCGGACCCTTATAATTCTCGATTATTTGCTGCTGTTATGGCCCAATGAGCCTAATAATAGCCGCGATCGAGGATTGGTGCATTATCAGCTGAATAACTTGTTGGCGGCTCGCAGTGATTTAGAAATCTATCTAGCCCATCGTCCCAGTGCCCCTGACCGTGACCAAATTTTGCACTTAATCGATAACATTACGGACAATCTTTAAGACTTGAGGTCTGATTGTTTACAGAAAGTAGCCAGGGGTGAAACAGTCTTCTGTACAATTTGATTCATTACTGATTCTTATGTAACGGTGGATTTTGATTATGGATGTGATCCCTGCCATTGATTTACTTGGGGGCCGCTGTGTTCGTCTGTTCCAAGGAGATTATGAACAATCCCAAGTGTTTGATGACGATCCAGTGGCTGTTGCCTGTCGCTGGGCGGAGCAAGGGGCCACTCGTATTCATCTGGTGGACTTAGATGGGGCCAGGGCTGGTAAACCAGAGAATTGGCAGGCGATTGGAGAGATTGTTAAGGCGTTAGATGTGCCGGTCCAAGTGGGGGGCGGACTCCGCGATCGCGACCGGGTAAAAGCCCTCTTTGACCTTGGAGTACAGTACGCAATTCTAGGAACAGTAGCCGTTGAGAATCCTGATTTGGTGGGAGAACTTAGTAACGAGTTTGCAGGACGTATCTTTGTTGGGATCGATGCCCGCGATGGCAGGGTCGCGACCCGAGGGTGGCTAGAGACTTCCACTGTTATGGCGGATGATCTCGCCCGGCGTATGGGGACTCTGGGAGCTGCTGCCATTATTTACACCGATATCAAACGCGATGGTACTCTCAAAGGCCCTAACTTAGAGGCTCTGAGAGAGTTGGCCGGAAAGATTGATACCCCCGTAATTGCATCGGGCGGTGTTAGCTCTATGACCGATTTACTCAGCCTGCTGGGGGTGGCTCCCTTGGGTGTCAGCGGTGTGATTGTTGGCAAAGCCCTTTATACGGGCAACGTTGATTTAACTGAGGCCATCAAAGCGATTGGTCCGGGCCGGTTACAAGATGTTCCCCCGGATTTACCCTCAACTCGCTGGGGATAATGTCTCGTAGCCCAATGACGCTCTTGCGGCCCAACTACTTAAATGTGAAATTGTTAAAAGAACAAAAGTAGTTCACATGAACTACTTTTGTTCTTTTAAAGGGGAGATTGAGTTCATGGTTAACAGTTTGCATTGTTATGCGATCTGATTTTTTAGAGAAACTTTTAGGGATTCTTTCCGAGGAAATAATAAGACCGCTGCCGTTGCTAGAAAGCTCCCTCCGTAAGTCTCAACTGTGAGGCTGAAGGGATTGTTCCCTGGAAGGTGTTTCTTTTGAAAGTGCTCTCTGTAAACGGGTTTGCTGATTTCCTGTTGCGGCTGTCGTTATGGTTCACTACCTAAAAACACTCCCTGTTAGACGACATTGGTCACGTAATTTTTGGTTGTTGGTCGGTAAAAAATACTTTCAGTGATAGTACTTTTTTGGGCATGGGTATCTTTTTGGTGTTAAAAACTTGTTGAATTGGTGCTATATGTTTGTAGAATTAAAAAACCAACGAGACTATCTTTCTCAAAAGTCACTCCATTCATTGCAACAAAGTGAGGTTTAACCCGATATGGCTATTAATGTCCTTGATCAGCTCAAGGAAGTTGAATCACAACTTGCTTCTCAAATTGACGAATTAAGTGGTCAGCTTTCCGATGCAGAAAAGCAGCGTGAGGGTCTGAAGACTGTTATTGATATGTTTCAGGCGACTGGCGGTAGTACCAATGGTGTTGCTGCCGATGTGACCGAAATTTTGACGAGTGCGGTTGCTAGCACTAGTAAGAGCAAGCCTGCAGCAGCTCCTGCTAAGAAGCCCGGTAAACGTCGTGGACGTAAGCCTAAAGCAGTAGCTGCTACTGCTACTGCTACTGCTACTAAAGCTAAAGCGGCTACTAAGACAAAGGCTACTAAGACAAAGGCTACTAAGGCGAAAGCTGCAAAAGCAGAGCCCATTGCAAAAGCTACTACCCGTAAGCCTCGTGGTGGTAAGTCTCCCAACTGGCAGCGCTATGTTCAAGATCCTTTCCGCAAGACCCCTCTGCCTGATGTTGTTGCCAATATTCTGAAGGCTCAGCCTGATGAGGCATTTAAAATTGCTGAAGTTATGGAAGCAATTTTTAAGAGTGATATGCCCAAGGCAACGTTCTTAAAGGCACGAAATCGTGTTTCTAATATTTTGTCTGCCGGTGCCCGTACTAATGAGTGGTATCGTGGCCGTGGCGGTAAGTACAGTATGAATAAGAAAGCACTGTCTTAGAGCCTTGGGCGGTCTTTGGGTATAGAGATCGCTAATTGCTCAGTTGCGTTTAAAAATCAATCCCTGGCTAGAAAGACGTATTAGCTTCGTTCTAATGCTCATTCTCCAGGGGTTTTGTTTTATGGAGTGGTTTTATGGCGTCGGCGTGCTCGGCTGAGTTGTAGCGGGGGAGGTCGATGATCAGGGTGAGTCGTTGGCAATTACTTAATGAAACAGTAACTTAGGCGTAAATTTTTGAAATTCTACCGGTTGGACTAATCTTGGGTGTATCCCTTGATTAGGGGCTGTTTGAGACTACTTTGATGTTTTCAATATATTGTTTGAGATTGCTATCCTAGATTTTATGACGGTTCATCGGGAGCATCCCTGAAATGGTTGGGTATAGCTTAAAGAAACAGTACGTGTAAAGTATTTACCAAAATTTGGTTGTAAATTAAGCAAAGTTCAGCGAAACACGTCATTTATAGTAACGTTCAGGCGATTTTAGCGTTAGTGAATCTATGGTTGATTTTTCGGTTGCTATTCGTCTTTATAACGGTGCTTTACGTTTACCAAATATTTTAAATGCGCTTAAGGCTCAGGTTATTGCTGATTGTATTGAGTGGGAAGTCATCGTTATAGATAACAATAGCGCTGATGCCCCTATCGATATCGTGCGCTCCTATCAGCGACAATGGACTGTCTGTCCCCTTAGATATGTCCTTGAAACGCGTCAAGGGGCTGCCTTTGCCCGTCGTAGGGCGATTGCTGAGGCAGAAGGAACCTGGGTTGGTTTTTTGGATGATGACAATATTCCTGATTGTCACTGGGTGCAGTCGGCCTTTGACTTTGGCATGATGCATCCTCAGGCGGCTGCCTTTGGGAGTCAGATCCATCCAAAGTATGAAATTCCGCCGCCGCCAAACTTTGAGCGGATTGCGCCATTTATCCCTATCGTTGAGCGAAATGAAGCGGTTTGTTTTACCTCAGGGTGGCGGTCAATGAGCAACTTGGTTCCACCGGGGGCAGGGCTGGTGATCTTGCGACGGGCCTGGATTGCCCATGTTCCCGCTACGTTAACATTGCAAGGACCGGTGGGAGACTCCCTTAACTTTAAGGGGGAAGATGTGGAGGCGCTGTTGTATTTGAAGCAGGCGGGTTGGGATATTTGGTTTAACCCGCAGATGCATATTGAGCATCAAGTCCCTGCCTGGCGGTTTGAGCGGAGCTATTTGTTACAGTTTTTCCATGGGATTGGTTTGAGTAAGTATGTCACTCGGATGGTAGGGATAAGTCTCTGGCAGCGACCCTTTTGGATTCTTTTGTTTATGGGGAACGATGGGCGTAAACTACTGCTTCATGTGATTAAGCATTATCGTCACATGCGCCAGGATGTGGTGTCAGCGGCAGAGTTTCAGCTTTTGCTCAGCAGTTTGCTCAGTCCGTTTTATGGGTTGAAACAGCGCTTGCTGAGGCTAAGCGGCCAGATGTCATCAGGTAGTGATTCTAAAACAGATAGTGAACTGGGAAAAAAAACGGCTCACGCCCACGGTTCTAATTTATCGTGACCAGCTTTTGCCCTACTCGGAAACGTTTATTCCGGCCCAGGGTAGAAGTTTGTCTCGCTATCAACCGATTTATGTAGGGACTCGTCGTTTGACGGAACGGTTGCAGGGTGAGTCGGTGATTGTGCTTGGTGAGCTGCTGACGTTTAGTCGGGTTTGGCAGGGAGTGTATAAGTTTGGCAATATTGCTCATCCCCGGTGGATTGACATACTAGAACAGCAGCACCCTGCTATGGTCCATGCCCATTTTGGCAGTGATGGTGGTTTAGTGCTGCCACTGTGCCATCGGTTAAGGGTACCTCTGATGGTTACCTTTCATGGCTATGATGCTACATCGGCTACACCGGCCTGGCATACCATCCGTAATCAGGGAGATTTTTTTCGGGCGCTGTTGTTACGCAAACGAGATCGTGCCCTGGCAAATGCCGACTGTATTGTTGCTGTATCAAAGTTTATCCGTCATCAGCTGTTGCTGAGGGGAGGACCGGCTAACAAAATTTTGGTGCACTATGTTGGCATCGACCGACGGCAGTTTCAGCCCCGGTTAGATCAAGTTCGCGAGCCTGTAGTGCTCTTTGTAGGACGCCTGGTGGAAAAAAAGGGGGTGGATTATTTGATTCGTGCTATGGCGTCTGTGCAGCGTCAAATTCCTGGTGTGGAGCTAGTGGTGATTGGAGATGGGGGATTGCGATCGCATCTCCACACTCTGGCCCATCAGCTGTCAGTCAATGTGCAATTCTTAGGGCAACAGCCCCCCGACCAGGTGCGGCAGTGGATGAACCAGGCCCAAGTATTTTGCGGTCCCAGCATTGTTGCCCGTTCAGGGGATGCTGAAGGGTTTGGCATGGTGTTTGCCGAAGCCCAGGCCATGGGGCTACCGGTGGTCAGCTTTGCCTCTGGGGGGATTCCTGAGGCTGTTATCCACGGTGAAACCGGGCTGCTGGCACCGGAAAAAGATACCCCACAGTTGGCCAAATATTTGCTGCGGTTATTAAATGATGCAGACCTGCGCCAAAAATTTGCCCTGGCCGGTCAGGCCCATGTGGCAGCTAAGTTTGATCTTCAGACAAATACCCGTCAGCTAGAAACTATTTATGACCGGGTAATTGATACCTATCACAGTCACAATTAGGGCGTGTGACGGGCGTTGGTGGAGGCTTTAGCCGTCACCAAGATAGTGGGCATAGGGAGTGTTGGCAAAATACTCGGTCAGTTCTCTATGGTTTGCGATCGCATCCCGCCATTGTCCTGGAGACTGCTTACGATAGGCACTGGTCACCGTCGAAGAGGCCAACCCTAAAAAATCACAAACTTTATCCACCGTGGGCTGATGCCGCTCGCTATCTTGAATATCGTCCTCGTAGGTCAGCGCCAGTATATCTAAACCCTGAAGTAACTCCGCTTCATAACCTGCCAGACGTTCACTCCGCTGCATCCAGTCCAGGACACTTTCTGGCTTGACCGTGATGATTTTGGGTTTAGCAGGACCATCTGTTTTCTTGAGGTAATACCCAGAAACCCGAGCCCTGATATTTGACAGCGCATGGAGAAAAATATTAGACCGCCGCAAATAGATGACCTTAAACCCGGCCTGATCAAGCTGGTATAAAAACCGTCGTCGCTGTAGGAGAGGTTGTACATCTCGAATGTGGTAGCTCAAAATCTTGCAACCATAAGCCGTTGCATGAGACCTGGCACTGCAACTCTGTAAATAAAACTTAGGTAGCAAAACTGGATTGCTTAAAACTTCTCCATCGCAGCGGATTTCCTTGACACTATCCAATAAACCCACTAAAGCAGTCGTACCCGAACGCCCGCGACCAAACAAAACAAATCGGATCGGACTCATGGGAGGGCGACGCAACAAATAGCTAGCCGTATGTCTAATCCGAAAATGGGGTTTCTTAAAAGGAAGTACTTTAAACATGTGATGTCTAATCTGATTTTTAATCGGCCATAGCACCAATATCCTGCGCTCGTCGAGACGAGGGGCCCAGCAACTTTATCCGCAACAGCCTAAGCTTGCCATCCAGTTTCCAGCGCAGCTTGGCCACATTTAAGAGTACTTTTGCCTGGAGAGACAGGTATGGCTCAGGGGTATCGCTATACCCATAGCGCTGTTGTAGCCTATTTGTCAGACTGTTCACAATTGCGACATGGGCAGGCCATAGCTCTTGTTGCCAACGATTAATGGCATCAGTTTCCACAGGCTTTAGTGCCCGATTGAAATGGGACAACGCCCACCCTTCACGGTTGATTACAGGCATACTCTTAGAAGAACGCTGTGCCAATAGTTCCTTAGGATAGTCTTCCCCAAGAAACTGAAATAGCGCTGTTAAGGTTTGCTCAGGTTGTTTTACCAGCTCTTCGTACTGCACCAGCGTTACCCGTGGATCGGTCTGCCAGGTTTGTGCATAAAGCTGGGTGCTTTGCTGCCATTGTTCAGCATGAACATGAACATAGTTGCTGGCCCAGGTCATCTTTAGAAGGGATGAGGCTACAGCTCTTGGGTCCCGCAACATCCAGATTACTTGAGCCTGGGGAAACCAGGCCAAGAGTTGTTCTAAATGTTGGTAGTGAAGCGGTGTCTTCTCTCCCCAGCGAGGCTTATGACATCGCCTTGCATAGGTTTCCATCCACCCTAAAAAGATGTTGGCATAGCTAATATCTCCCTTAGAGAGAATGTTTGCCAGGGTCTTCTCGGCATTGATATCAAAATAAGAGAACCGTTTACTTTGGCTCAATAGTTGCCAAAACTCTTGAAAATCCTTTGATATTTTGAGGTTGAGATGACGATGGTTAGGAACCCAGTAGGTTAAGAAGTGACTTTCAGGAGAAATGGCAATACGGGGATGGGCCGAGAGAATGGCCGTTAACAATGTTGTGCCTGATCGAGGCATGCCAACAATAAAGATGGGTCGTTCGGCTTTAGGGACTATAGTCGTCATCCAAACGTTCCTTTAAAGTACTCGCCTCGCCACTGACGAACCATCAGTGACTGCATAGATTGGGTGCTTAAAACCCATAAAACCCACAAAGAAGGTGGGCCAGAATCTCTAGCCCACCTTAACACTACTAAACATTGCTAACGTCTAAGTCAGCTGAACCGGCTTAGACGTTAGCGGCTAATTATGGAATGGTGACCGTAAAGCGGATAGCACCCACCTCATTGGCATTCACATTCAGCCCCAGATTTTCGCCACCCGCAATGACACCACCGCCAGCACCTACGCCCAGACCTCCCGTCGGGTTACCCGCTGGGAATGTCCCTGGGAATGATACGCAGGACTCTGTCAATGTAGCCAAAGGAGCCTGTGGGAATAGCAATGTACCATCAGGAGCAAAGCTGAGGTCGGTGCCCAGCTGAGACAGGGCCGTGGGCGAAGCTAGTTCCAGGCTATTGGGCTGTAGCACACTGGGTACTTGCAATTCGTCACAGATTTCCACATTGGCCGCCTGAGCCACACCGGCATTAAAGAAGTAGACGGTGTATTCGACCAAGTCGCCAGACTGTAGCTGATCCGGGCCATCAAAGACACCCAGCGGTAAGCTATTGCCGGATAGATCTGCCAGGGTATTGTCATCATCGCCAGCATCACCGCCTTGATCATTAAAGCCATCAATGCCATCGACAGGTAGATCAACACCCCCTCGAATCACCCGAGTAATCCGCTTAACCACCTTTAGGTCAGCTCCCAGCAGCGCCGGTGTTGGATTATTTTCATCAGGTTCATTGGCTTCCTGATTGCCATTGGGGTCACTGGCCACCGGATCAGGCGTCGTGCCACCGTTGGGGAACGGGTTGATATCGTTGGAAAGATCCGACGTTGTTTCTTGGGAAATAACTCCAATACCACTGGTGGTAGTTTGGTTATCAAACGGTCCCGGTAGCAGAGGCGCAACGGTATTACCACCCGTATTTACATCCACCACAATTTCGTAGATGACAAACTCATCTACGTTTAAGGTGCTGGTGGGGGCAGCTGGATCGCCTGCCAATAGTAAATCACCACTACCATCAAAGTTTGGATTCACCGGTACCGTGGTAACGCCACCGACTTGAGTAGGCGGTGCAACGACGATAAAGTCATCCGTTGGGCCAGTGCCACTCACCCCATAGGTTGTGATAAAGCTATTGGTTAGTTGAACGTTTTGCAGATCCTCAATGCCAATGTTACGCACTACGATTTGGTAGACCAATCGTACGTTACTGGTACCAAAGGTGGCTCCAGGAATCGTCCCTATCTGTGTACGGCTCTGGTCAATCTGCTCAATTACAGAAATCTCAGGCGTAGTCACAAAATTAGCCGGTGAAGGTGTGTTTTCAGGATCGGCAGGATCTGGCGGTGGGGCCGCAGTAGCTCCAGGAGTTCCCGCTGTACCACCGCCCGTTGGCGAACCGCCTGCAGGATTGAGAGCCCCGCCTAAATCCGCCGGAAGCGGATCCACCGAATTGAGGTCGTTAGAAATATCACTGACGGGAATGGTGGATGTATCACCGATACCAGTGGTGACCGTAAAGTTGTCAAATGGACCAGGCAGTTCTCTGATCAGAGTTACGCCATTACCAGTCAAATCGACATCCACATCGATTTCGTACTCGCTAAATTCTCCAACCACCAAGCTACCGCCCGTGAGCAATGTAGCGTCACCATTGGGGGTAGTGTTAGTGGGCCCTGCGCCATTATCAAAGCTATCACCACCGTCATAGTTAGGGTTAAAGGGATTAGCATTGGCTCCATTGCCCGGTAGCTGTCTGACTTCAACGATTTCAAAGCCATTGTCTTCAATAGCATCACCGCGAGAACCGTCATCGAATGTGTTGGTAAAGTCGTTGGTTAAGGTGACGCTGTTAAGATCCTCAACACCAGTGTTTTGCACCCGAATTCGATAGGTAACTCGACCCGTATTAGCTCCATAGGTACCAGTAGGTTCGAGAACGGTGGTCACCACCTGCTCAGATACATTAATCTGCGGCTGTGTGGTAAAAGTCACTGGTGAGGGCGTATTTTCAGTATCGGTGAGGCCTGGATCTGGCGGTGGATTGCCAGGAGTCCCCACTAAACCACCCCCTGTCGGCGAGTCACCATCTGGATTTAGGGCACCTTCCAAAGTGGGAGGTACAGGATTCACCGAATTGCGGTCATTGGAACGATCATTAACTGGAATATTCGATGGAGCGACAGGATCATCACCAATACCAGTAGCCAGAGTGGAGTTCACAAATGGACCTGGCAACGGTGCAATTAATGTCACACCATTGTCAGTAAGATCCACATCGACTTCGATTTCATACTCACTAAACTGACCGACATCTAAATCACCCCCTGAGATCAGGGTGCTGTTATTAGTATTTGCTGGACCAACATCATTGGTGTTGTCAGTATCACCACCGTCGTAGGCTGGATTGAAATCATTGGGGGTTTGCCCGCCGCCTGTCAGCTGCCGAACTGTGACAATTTCAAAGCCGTTGTCTTCAATCGCATCACCACGGGTACCGTTATCAAAGGTTTCGGTAAAGTCATTGATCAGAGTGACATCTCGAAGATCTTCAGGACCTGTGTTTTGCACTCGAATTCGATAAATTACTCGACCCGTATTGGGGCCAAATGCACCACCATCAGGATTTAGGATTGTATCGACCACTTCCTCAGCAACGTTAATCTGGGGATTAAGCACAAACGTCACTGGAGTGGGAGTGTTTTCAGGATCGGCTGTTCCTGGATCTAGAGTTGTTGGGTCAACACCAGGATCACCAAAGTTGGCACCACCAGTGGGAGAACCTCCATCAGGATTCAGCGCGCCTTCCAAGTCAGCGGGTAAAGGATCCACTGAGTTGCGATCATTAGACCGATCGGCCACCGGGATATTCGAGGGAGTGGTTGGATCGTCGCCAATACCTGTGGCTAAGGTGCTGTTGATAAATGGACCTGGCAACGCCGCAGTCAGAGTTTCTCCATTTCCTGCAAGATTGACATCGACATCAATCTCATACTCACTAAACTGACTCACATTCAGGTCACCCCCTGAGATCAGGGTACTGTTGTTAGTATTTGCTGGACCGACATCATTGGTGTTGTCAGTGTCCCCACCATCATAAGCAGCATTGAAGTCATTAGGTGTTTGACCACCACCAGTAACCTGGCGTACTTCGACAATCTCAAAGCCATTGTCTTCATCTAACTCACCACGTGTACCATCGTCAAAGGTGCTGGTAAAGTCATTAATCAGAGTGACGTCTCGAAGATCTTCAGGCCCCGTATTTTGCACTCGAATTCGGTAGGTGACTCGTCCCGTATCGGCACCAAATGCACCACCGGCTGGGTTGAGTTGAGTGTTGATCACTTCCTCAGACACATTAATTTGTGGAACGCTTGGTGTGGGGAAGTTAACTGGTGTCGGCGTGTTTTCAGGGTTGCCAGGATCGGGGGCTGGAGCATTGGGGTCACCAGGATTACCAACGGTACTACCACCAGTAGGATCGCCACCATCAGGATTCAGGCCATCTACTAATGCAATACCTGTGGCATCGTTAGAAATATCACTGACAGGAATGGTGGATGTAACACCAACACCGTTGGTAGTAGTGCTGTTATTAAATGGTCCCGGTAAAGGTCCGACCAGGGTTTCACCATCGTTAGTGAGATCAACATCGACAACGATTTGGTATTCACTAAATTCTCCAATGGCTAAGTTACCCCCTGTAATTAGCGTTGGATCTTCACTGTTTACAGGACCGGTCCCTTCATCGGAAGAGTCCCCACCGTCATAGGCTGGATTGATTGGATTGGGCGCACCACCAGGCGCTTGCACTAAAGAGATAATCTCAAAGCCGTTGTCTGCAAGAAGTTCACCCTGACTACCGTCGTCAAAAGTGCTAGTAAAGTCGTTGATCAGGTTAACGTTGGTTAAGTCTTCATTACCCGTATTCTGAACCCGAATTAGATAGGTTACTCGGCCAGTGTTGGCTCCGTAGGTACCTGTTGGTTCAATAACAGTGCTGACTACCTGCTCTGATACGTTAATCCGAGGATCTGTTGTGATTGGGATGCTGACAGGTGTGGGAGTATTTTCAGGATCGTTTGGATCTGGCGTAGCTGGACTGATGGCACTACCGCCAGTGGGTGAACCTCCGGGAGGATTGAGTTCATTAGGATCTCCTAGATCCGCCCCTGTTGCATCATTAGAAATGTCGCTGACGGTCAAGTTGGAGGGAGATGTGGGATCGCTACCCACCCCTGTTGCCGTTGTGAAATTATTAAAGGGACCTGGTAGTGCAGTGGTTAGAGTTTCGCCGTTACCGGTAGTGTCAACGTCAACGAGAACTGTGTATTCGGTGAACTCCCCAGGGGCAAGGGTACCGCCAGTGGTCAACGTAGCATCTTCGGTGGGTGCGCCCACACCGCCACTATCGGAGCTGTCGCCGCCGTTGTAGTTAGGATTGGCGGGGTTAGCAACCCCCGCTGCCTGGGTAACTTCAACAATCTCAAAACCTGTGTCAGGAAGGAGATCGCCCCGAGTACCGTCATCAAAAGTCGAGGTAAAGTCGTTGACAAGGGTAACGTTGGACAGCTGTTCAGGTCCTGTATTCTGAACGCGAATACGGTATAGAACACGGGCTGTATTGCCAGGGAATGTAGCGGCTGGGCCAGTAGTGGGGTTGAGTTCTGGTGTGCCAACAACCTGTTCAGTAACGTTGATATTGGGAACTATAACAGCCGGCAACGTTATGGGCGTGGGGGAACTCTCTATGGGGTCATCATCGCCGTCGGGGTCTGGATTGGGACTGGGGTTGGCATTAGGTGGAGTACTATCGTCTACAGATGTGTCTGTAATCCGCAGACCAATGGGAGTGTCAGCGGCACCGGTGACAATATTGTCGTAGGTTGTTCCCGGATTGATGTTAGCAGCTGTAGTATCTAACCGAACGGTATATTGAATCACCGCTCTCTCACCCGGTGCCAGGGAACCCGTGCCAGCCAACAGGTTTTGGTCCCCGTTCCCATCAAAGGCTGCATTGCCAGCTCCGATAGTTGCCGGACCTGAAATCACCGTAGGTGCGCTAACAACCGTAAAGCCAGTTGCTCCATCAAAGGTATCAACCAAATTATCGGCAACCTGCACATTAGTAAGGTCGGTGCTGATACCAAAGTTTTCCACACTGACGGTGTAGGTGACGTCAAATTCAGTGGCGCTGACCTGTACAGGAGTGGCTGCACTTTTTGCTGTACCAATGCTACCGGGAACAATGAAAATAGTGTAAAGACCTACACCGTGGTTGCCTGGACCGCCGTTGGCGTCATTTGTTGTAATGTATCCACCACCACCTGCAGGATTAAAACCATCGGCTACTGAAGCAGGGCCGTTGCCGTAGGTAAAGGTGAGATTTGTTAATGGACCTGCAGCCGCTGAATAATCGACCGTAATGCTACCTTCAGAACTTTGGTTTTGGGCTTCAACACCCAGTGGAGGGTCTTGGCCTAAACCTTGGTCATTAAGGATAGCGGTTGGATTGACAGCCACCCCACCGGTTGGCGTTGCATCTTGAGGTTCAAACTCAGTCCTGGTAGCTGCTCCTACAAGTCTGCCATCAATGCTTCTGGGATTGTAAACGCCAACAAACTCGCTGCCTATGATATCCACTGTGTAGTCGCTCAGGGGAGTCAAGCCAGGGGCTACACCACCATTGGCCTGGTCAATACCCAGGGGAATACCTGTAACATTAGCTGCTGCTTCAGGAGAAACGATAAACGCAGGTGAAGGAGATGTTGCTGGTGTAATTGTAGACGGAGCAACACTGCCACCCACAGTCACCAAGTCTTGCCATGTGTTTGCGTTATCGCGGTCAACGTCAATAACGATTAAACGAGCCTGTTCAACTTCAGCACCAAAATCGATGTTGAGGGTAACTGATTCATTCTCGGAGGCAGGATCGTGCTGAATTTCAAGAATGCTCCCCCCTGTAAAACCACCAGTAAGGAGATTGGAGGGGCCTAAAACACTAAAGTTACCCGTGTTGCCAGTCCAGTTAAAGTTGACAGGGACATTGTTGCCAAACTGGTCGCTGACGAAGATGTCTGTGTTGGTGACATCGTCTGGATAGGTGCTTAGGTCAACTGGAAAAACTTGCTCAGCTTCGGCGGGGCGGCCTGTTACCAGGCTGAGAGTGGCAGCCGTTAATGCCGACGCTGTGACCAATACCTTGTATCCCAATCGCTTTTGAAACCATTCCACAATGGAAACAGCAGATTTTTGCTGAGGGACAGCAGAACCAAATTGTTTTTTAAGTGTCTTCTTGAGCGAGCGCTTCATCGCTTAATTCCTAATAACGGGTGACGGCATTGGGGAGAGATAACAGATAGTGGCTATGGTTCGATCTGCAGGTCGGTCTCAAGATTTTCGTAGATAATGTCGAGGCCGCGAGTATCGGTAAAGATAAACTCGGTGCGGCGATCGCGGGCATAGTCAATGCGTCCAGTTCCGCTAGATACTCTTTGCGTTTCGCCAAAGGAACGAATGCGCATACGCTCAGCGGCAATCCCTTGCTGGAGTAAATAATTTCTAGCTGCCAACGCCCGGCGTTCGCCCAAGGCCTGGTTATAGGCATTGCTGGCGCGGGGGTCTGTATGTCCCTGGAGCTCGACAGTGATAAAGGGATATTCCAGTAGGACGGAAATAATCTCGTCCATGATGGCGGCAGACTCAGGGGTGATATCTGACTTGTCGAGGGCAAAGTGAATATTGCGAGGAATTCGCAGGACCAAAGGCTCTGGTTCCGCTTCCGGCTCCGGTGGCGGTGCTTGGGCAATGTCACAGCTGGGCATTTGGGGACTGGTGGGGCCGTCTCCTAGGGTACCGACTGCCGTAATGGCTGAGGGCTCCGAGGTGCCGTATACATCGTCGGTTGCGATCGCACTCAGCAATGTGCCTTCTGGTACATCCACCTGGGCACTAAAGTTACCAGTTTCATCAGCGGTAACTGTCGTCACATATTGATTGAGGGAACCGTAATACCCTACTCGGTCCACAATGGCGTAGATATCAACGGCGGTACCCGGATCGGCCACCCCCGTCAACGTGGTCTGTCCGCCGCTGTTGGGAAAAACATAGTCGTCAAATTCCGGCGCATTAACGGCACCGTTGGCGGTGTCACGCCGCCGCATCGGAGAATTGCGGGGCGGGTTAGGACCATCAGTACGCTGGAAATCTTGAATCCCAGTGTCATCGTTATAACCCAGGTCAACGCTCAAACCATCCAGGGCAGCAAACTGGTTGTCGCGAATAATGTTGCCTTCATTGCGGGGGTAGGCTGCGATCGCCACCCCCGGTCCGGGCTGATGCTGAATGCTATTCTCAGTTACCTCATGACCATTACCCATGAGATAAACCGCCGCCCGTCTAAAGCGACGACCGTTAAAGCGAATGTCATTTTTATAAATGCGGGCCGACCCTTCGGGTTTAAACATAAAGACGCCACTGCCGTCGGTGCCGCACATGAGATTGCCATAGATTTCGGC
>JBCCJR010000046.1:0-19498 GCA_039045805.1 Cyanobacteria bacterium P01_C01_bin.118 | reverse complement strand
CCTCACAGCCCTGGTTACCCAAGGACTGCTTTCCTGGCTAAGCTCCCACAAAGAACTAACCCTTCACCTCGAAAAGTTTATCCATGGGTTCTCCTTTAGAAGGGTAACCGTCAGGGAGGGGTTTCGATATCTTGCGCAAGATATCGAAACCCCTCCGCCTTCGGCACCTCCCCTTCGTAAGGGGAGGACATTAGAAAACACATGGATGTTCAACTGGCGCAGCCCCCTAATCACCGCCCTGGGCCTCAGCCTCCTCCTCCGCACCGACCACATCGCCACCATGGCCTTTGCCGCCGTCATTGCGATCGCCAGCAAATTCCTTTGCAAAACCAACGACAAACACTTCTTCAACCCCGCCAACCTCGGCATCATCGCCGCCCTCACCCTCACCAACGACGCCTGGGTCTCCCCCGGTCAATGGGGCGACGAAATCTGGTACGCCTTTATTTTCATCGGCGCAGGCGGCATGGTCCTCAAACGCGTAGGCCGCTGGGACACCACCGGCATGTTCTTAGCCAGTTATGCCCTACTAGAGGCCGTCCGCAATCTCTACCTCGGCTGGACCTGGGATGTATGGTCCCACCGCATGATGAGCGGCTCACTGTTGTTGTTTGCCCTATTTATGGTGACCGACCCCAGATCGATTCCCAATGCGCGTCCAGCGAGATTAATTTGGGCATTAGCCATTGCTGTGCTGACATTTGTTTTGCGAAATCAGTTTTATCTCTCAACGGCTGTGTTCTGGGCATTGTTTTTACTAGCACCACTGACCATAGTGTTAGACAAACTCTGGGAATCCCCTCGATTTGAGTGGAAGAAAAAAGACACTTTAGCTTTGACTTCTTAAAGTCACCTAAATAAAGAACTGATCGTGTTCAGAGGCTTAGCGAAAACTGGTTCCCCTTACTAAGGGGAACCGTCAGGGAGGGGTTCACGACACTTGGCGCTAACGACCGAAGACCCCTCCGCCTCCGGCACCTCCCCTTCGTAAGAGGAGGAGATTCTCCAACACTCTCTCATTCAAACGAATAACCCCGCCAACACTCTTGAAGAACCCAACCTAACCCCTGCTAAGAAGGGCTTTATCTCAGGAGGAGAGAATCTCGGCTTCGCATTAGGAACTGCATTCATCCAATCCTTGTTATCGACTTAAGGACCCCCTGTATGTTTAACCTCTTACGCATGGCAATGATCGCCCTCATTGCCATTGCCACCATCACCATCCACCCTCAAACCGCCCACGCCTTCTGCGGTTTCTACGTCGCTAAGGCCGACACCGAGCTATACAACAAAGCCTCTCAAGTCGCCATTGCCCGTGACGATAACCACACCGTTCTCACCATGGGCAACGACTACCAAGGAGACGTCAACGATTTTGCTCTTGTTGTTCCTGTCCCTACCATCATTGATGAGGACCAGGTAGATGTTGCTGAGAAAATTGTACTTGACCGCCTCGATGCCTTTAGCGCACCGCGTCTGGTGGAGTATTTTGACAGTGACCCTTGCCAGATGATGCACCGCTTTGCAGCAGGTGATATAGCCTTTTCAGCAAGAGCAGAAGCACCTGTCTCGGCATCTTCTGCTCCAGTGTCCTCAGAAGCCCTTGGCGTCACCATTGAGGAACAGTTTTCTGTGGGTGAATATGACATTCTTATCCTCAGTGCGCTTGAGTCCGATGGTCTCGAAACCTGGCTTAGACAAAATCAATATCAGCTGCCCGATGGAGCCAGTCAGGTGTTAGCCCCCTACATTCGCCAGGGGATGAAGTTCTTTGTGGCTAAGGTCAATCTGGAGGAGTTTGATAGTACCGGCTACCAGTCTCTGCGCCCGCTGCAGATTACCTATGACTCTCCTAAGTTTATGTTGCCGATTCGCCTTGGTATGCTCAATGCTGATGGCGACCAGGACTTGATTGTTTATCTACTCTCTCCAGAAGGCCGCATCGAGCTGACTAACTATCGCACGGTCAATATTCCCACTGACATCGATCTGCCCCTGTTTGTGCAGGACGACTTTGGCGAAGTTTATCCAGAAATGTTTCAACGCCGCTATGAGCAAGAGAACAAAAATGTAGCGTTTCTTGAATATGCTTGGGATATGCGTAGCTGCGATCCATGCTCGGCTCCAGTGTTGAGTCCATCAGAGCTAGAGGCCGCCGGGGTGAATTGGCTTGATAACCAAAGGAGTAAACAGCGCCGTCCATCTCCTGGAGTTGTTGTCCCTCCCCGTCCATCGCCTATATTTATTTCCCGTCTCCATGTTCGCTATAGCCGCGACAAGTTTCCTGAGGATCTGATGTTTCAAAACACATCTAATCGTCAGTTTTTCCAGGGGCGCTATGTGACTCGCCATGCCTTTACCGGTAGCTTGGACTGTCCCGCTCGTCTGCGAGAAGAGTACCCTGATATTGAAGCCCGTCGCCAGCTGGAGGACCAGACCGGGCAAGACTATGACGATATTGTTAGTGGTGCCCAAGATCGTGGTCAGCAATATATGCGCAGCTTAATGGCTCGCTTTGAGAAAGAGTCTCAAAATCTGGCTAGACTCACCGGTCGCGATATCCAAACTATCCGTCAGCGCATTAGTGATGAGGTGCCGCAACCGACGCCGTCGCCCTGGCTAATTCGGTACCCGAAAAGCTAAATTCTCCAACCAAGCCGTTAGAATAGCTAGAAATTGTGTCTGGCTGTTCTATGGGCTTTCGTATGTTTCGCAGGTGGTCCTACTGGTTAATGGGCTTGGTGATGGTGGTTGTCATGGCCAGCAGCTGCTCCCTGGACAATTTCAAAGCAACCGATACCGTCTCGTCACGGCTGGTTTATAGCATCCTCAGCGATCCCAAAACCTTTAACTACGCCCTCAGCAGTGAACGGCCCAATATTTTTGGCCTCACTTACAAGGGCCTGATTTCCGAAAACTACGAAACTGGTGAAATCGAGCCAGAACTGGCCGAGTCCTGGCAATTTTCTGATGATGGTCTGGCCCTTACCTACACCCTGCGGGAAAACCTTAAGTGGTCCGATGGTGAACCCCTGACCGCCGACGATGTCGTCTTTACCTACAACGACATTTTCTTAAATGACACCATTCCCACTCAAATTCGTGACATTCTCAGGATTGGCGCAGAGGGCAAGCTGCCCAAGGTTACTAAACTCAACGACCGCCAGGTCAAATTTGAAGTGCCAGAGCCGTTTGCCCCATTCCTTCGGAATACGGGTGTAAACATTCTGCCAAAACATGCTTTGGAGGCAACACTGACTGAAACAGACTCCGAAGGAAACCCATTGTTTCTCTCCACCTGGACCACGAGCACTCCACCAGCAGATATCGTTGGTAATGGCCCCTTCAAACTCAAAGCTTTTATCCCTGGAGAGCGGGTGATCTTTGAACGCAACCCCTACTATTGGCGGACTGATGATCAGGGGGAGTCTCAACCCTATTTACAGGAAATTGTTTGGCAGGTGGTCGAATCCCAGGACAGTGAGTTTGTTCAGTTTCGGTCGGGTGGTCTAGATCTGACCAGCGTCAAACCAGATAACTTTTCCCTGCTTAAACGAGAGGAAAATCGAGGTAACTTTACTGTCTATAACGGCGGTCCTTCTCCCGGTAGCTTATTTATTTCCTTTAACCTCAACCAGGGATCCCGTGATGGTAAACCTTTGGTAGACCCTGCTAAGTCTAAATGGTTTAACACGCTAAAGTTTCGTCAGGCCGTTGCCCACGCCATTGACCGCCCCACGATGTTAAACAACATCTATCAGGGGTTGGGTGTTCTGCAAGACTCCTCCATTTTTCCCCTCAGTCCCTACTCTGCTAGTCCAGAGCAGGATGGTATTCGTGCCTACAACTACGATCTGGAGCTGGCAAAGGAGCTGCTGCTGTCGGCAGGGTTTCAATATGATGCCAGTAATCAGCTGCTAGATGCCGACGGCAACCAGGTGCGCTTTACCCTAATTACCAACGCCGGTAATAAGGTGCGGGAAGCCATCGGGGCTCAAATTAAACAAGACCTTAGCAAAATTGGCATCACCGTAGACTTTACTCCCATTAGCTGGGGCTCTCTGGTGGAAAAACTGGGGGATAGCCTGGAGTGGGAATGCCATTTGATTAGCTTTGGCGGTGGGTTAGAACCCAATGGGGGCTCTAATGTATGGAACCCTGATGGTGGCCTCCATGCCTTTAATCAAAAACCGTTGCCTGGCCAGGACCCCATTGAGGGGCGGGTCGTCGCTGATTGGGAGCAACAGATTGGCCAGCTTTATGTCAAAGGAGCCCAAGAACTAGATGAAGCCCAACGTCGGGATATCTATGTCGAAGCTCAGCGGATCGTGCAGGAGCAGCTACCGTTTATCTACTTGATCAACCAGTACTCTATGTCTGCCATTCGCAATAAAGTCGAGAATGTAAAGTACTCTCCCCTGGGAGCATTGTGGAATGTTTATGAAATCAAACTGGTTGCGGAAGATTAGTGGTCTGTCAAAGTTCAATCTTTATGAATAAATGAACCCGTTTGATACGGAATTGAAACAGAGCCTTAAGGTAATTGGATGTTCTGAGGCAACTCATCAAAACAGTAGCCATAATCTGCGTACATTAGACTTTTGTTACTCACGCAAAAATTTGTACCGGTGCGACTCCTCAGTATGATTTCATCTAAATGGTATGTCTCCATGGCATGGTCTGTAGGCCGTGCCTGATCCAGTAACGGGAAAATTAAAAACGTCCTTTTAACTAACTTTTTTTGAATCTGCGGCCAATACCGTTGTAGATTCTAGCGTTTGACTTTATCAACGACTGCATTCTTTAGTGACCCAATTGATAAACCTATCGTTTTCGAACATTTATAGACTGGCGACTGTACGGCAGCGCCGCCTGGACCGATCTCAGTGTTGTCTCCATCGATTGGCCGTTCTGTCACCGCTCGTATAGCTTATGGACGATATCGCGAAAGCCTATAGCGTACTGGAGTTAGAGCCTGGTGCTTCACTCTCAGACGTCAATCAGGCTTATAAAGACCTTGTATTTATCTGGCATCCAGATCGGATTCCAGCCGATAACGTACGGCTGCGCGATAAAGCTCAGGATAAGCTTAAACGCTTGAATGAGGCCCGTAGCCACCTCAAAGAGCATCTGCGAAATGGCACTCCAGCTAGCCAGCCTAAAGCTAACAAGTACAATCCTGAACGATACGGTAGGAGCCGATATCGCCCCTACAGTCGGTATGCCAGCGCCTATGGGGCTAGCTCTACCAACGGCTCCACTGGTTCCAGTAATAGTGCTAATGGGGGAAACTCTGCTAGTAGTACCTATGGACCTAATAATGGCAGCCGATATGGCAGCACCAATGGTGCTGCCACAACTAACGGTGCCAGCAATAAGCAGACTTCCCCGAATGCATCATCATCGACTAACGGTTCGGCTGCTGGTAATGGCAGAGCTGCTACCCGTGGTCCTGCAGCTAGTACAAACGGTTCGGCTGCTGGTAATGGCAGAGCTGCTACCCGTGGTCCTGCAGCTAATACAAACGGTGCGACTAACGGAAACGGCGGTGCGGCTAACGGAAACGTTAGAGCCAATGGATCAAACTCCAATGGTTCCAATAACCACAGAGCCACGACTAAGCCGCCCGGACGCAGTGCCTATATCCCTCGCCCTACTACGGATGGGTATGCGGATTACATCTATCAAGTGCCCCAGTCTGCTCCCTACTACCCACCCCAAAGCCCCCTGCCTCGAAAAAAAGCTGATACCGATTTAGAAGGGGCAGATTTTAAGGGGGCTAATCTTAAGGAAAAGGATTTTTCAGGTCGTAATTTGAGTAAGGCGAACTTAGAAGGGGCGGACCTCAGCGATGCGTTTTTGCATAAGGTCAATCTCAATCAGGCTAATCTACACAAGGCCAAGTTATTTAGGGCAAACCTGCTCCAGGCCAATTTAAGTCATGCCAACCTGCGAGAATCCAATTTGGTGGGAGCGGACCTCAGTGGGGCAGACCTCAGCGGGGCAGACCTCAGCGGGGCCATTGTCGGCTACGGAGATAAAGTGATGGTCAAGCTCACTGCTGCCCGATTGACGGGGACGATTATGCCCAATGGCAATATCCATGAATAGATTTACCAATCACTGGTTTCAGTCCAGCGTGATTCAATAAATGCACGAATAGCATCGCGATTTTCATCGGTTTGATTGGCCTGAAACTTTCGTAACAGGATTTTCTTTCTAGCGTGGGTTTGATTATGGGGTTGCAAACCGACTAGGGCCTCGACAATCTCCATGGCTTCTCTGTTGGCCCCCAATACCATCATCAGATCACTCAATAACACCAGCGATTGCAGATGATGCTTATTCTGCTGCCTGGCTTTTTTGAGCAGGGCTGCAACGGAGGTCAGCATGTCTTCGTTGTCATAAATGTTACAGTCAACAACCTTTACCCACCGTGCCCGCGCTTGGATATAAAGCTGATCGGCAGAGCAGTTGTCTCGATCCAATCGCATCATTTTCACTCAGGTTCTATCCTCCTTCCATAGGGTTCCTTATGGAAGACCGTCTTTAATTAAGGACGGTTCCTGGTTTTTGGATTTCAATGGTCTGTGGTCAAGTCTTCTAAATTTCTTGCATCCCATTTTAGGACCGATGCATTGATGCCCTGGTCCTGCTTTCGTTTGGAATCGGCTTCAAACCAGGCGATGATTTGCTCTGTGGTGAGCTGGTCAACGGTTATTTCTAAATCGCTGGCAATAAATGCCAGCAGCTTTGCAGTGGAGAGTGTGAGTCGGGTTAAAAACTTTTCTGGTGTGGTGAGCAGGGCTTTATCGACCTCTGCAGATTCTTCGGGGGTTAAAAACTGGAGAGTTTGATCAAACATGGAGGTTGTTTACTTCTTTCGAATCTTGTAGCCACAGAGGTTTTCGCCCCGTACTAACCAATGGGTGCGCTCCACCTGACAGTCGGGCAGGGCCACGGCAAACATGGCAAGTTCGTGACCGCAGACGGCTGGATAGGATTCTGCTACCTGGGAAATGGCACAGTTATACTCGGTAATAATGTAAGTGTCTTCGTCATCACCGCTGTGGAGCTCAGCCATATACCCTTCAGCCTGGCGCAGTTCTACCAGCTGCTTGACGCGATCGGGTAAGGAAGCCTTGCCCAGGGTTTCATAATATATCTGGGCTTTGCGCTGCCACTGATGTCGCAACAGTGCGCCCACCTGCTCTGCCCCTAGATTTTCGGCAATGGTGTCGAGCAGCGAAACGGCAAACTGATCGTACTGGGAGGGAAACCGCTCTCGCCCCTTAGGACTTAGTTGATAAATATAGTTAGGCCGCCCCATCCCTGTCTGCATTGCCTGGTGCTCCACCAGGGCCTCTGCTTGCAGGTCTTTGAGATGGCGTCGAATGGCCTGGGGACTCACTCCTAACTTGTCCGCCAGGGTCTGTGCGGTCGCCTGACCTGATTTCAGTAAAAACTGGAGGATATCGTCTTTGGTGGATGGCTGCTGCACTGACGTCATCGGCCCTGAAGTTGCGATCGCATATTACAAACTGTAATAAATACCATTTACGCCAAAAAACAAAGGGTTTCAGTAGAAAATCCTACGGACTGAATCTTGGGCGTCAATAAGTAAACTTAACTACATTTGCTTTAAACAACATACATGTTGCTAAAGTCTGCCGACTAGATTATTGTTTAAATACTTAAGCAACTTGTGTGTTGTTTTAATTATAGAATCATCTGGTTGTCTCAGCATCCCCAATCATCCATGAGTATTAGCAAGCCCACCCAGGCCACTGATAAAAGCCTTGAGCTGATGCGAAATTTTGCCCAGAGTTACGCGAAGCGCACAGGAACTTATTTCTGCGCTGATCTCGGTGTCACTTCTGTAGTGCTTGAGGGATTGGCTAAGCATAAGGACGACTTTGGTTCTCCCCTATGTCCCTGTCGTCACTACGAAGATAAGGAAGCTGAGGTGAAGAGCACCTACTGGAACTGTCCCTGTGTCCCCATGCAGGAGCGTCGAGAATGTCACTGCATGCTTTTCCTTACAGAAGATAATGATTTTGCTGGCAAAGACCAGGAAATTTCCTTTGATCGTATTCGCACAGAAACTAGTAAGTATTAGGGGTAGATGAGTTGTGGGTTCTGAGTTTTAAGTTTTATGAGCTTACAACTCATAACTCAACATACTCAGCTAGCCGAGAAGATCGCTATACGCTCAGCGGCTTCTCGCAGAGTAGCTCTACAAAAATCGGAACTGGTTCAAATTTGAATCCTGACTCCCCAACCGTTGTTAAAAAAATAGTTTTTGTTAATCCCCTCCCAGCCGTTTTGGTGAACCATGAGCACTAGCGTTCAATCCGTTGTCAGTCAGCCCTACAAGTACGGATTTATTACAGACGTAGAATCCGATGTTATCCCTCGTGGCTTAAACGAGGATATCATTCGTCTAATTTCTGCGAAAAAGAACGAGCCGGACTTTATGCTAGAGTTCCGTCTCAAGGCATATCGGCAGTGGTTAAAGATGACTGAGCCCACATGGCCCAACGTCAACTATGAGCCCATCAACTATCAGGACATCATCTACTACTCCGCCCCCAAGCAAAGTGAGAAGCTTAAGAGCTTGGATGACGTAGATCCAGAGATTCTGGCCACTTTTGAAAAATTGGGTCTGCCTCTGTCGGAGCAAAAACGGCTGTCCAATGTAGCGGTGGATGCGGTATTTGACAGTGTGTCTATCGCCACTACCTTTAAAGAAGAACTGGCGGAACATGGCATTATTTTTTGCTCCATTTCTGAAGCTGTTCAAGAGCATCCAGATCTGATTAAAAAATATTTGGGCAGTGTTGTGCCATCGGCAGACAATTATTTCACCGCTCTCAACTCAGCTGTTTTTAGCGATGGGTCTTTTGTTTATATCCCTGAGAACACCCAGTGTCCCATGGACCTGTCCACCTATTTCCGGATCAACAATGGAGATTCGGGGCAGTTTGAGCGCACCTTGTTAATTGCGGATAAGGGTAGTTCGGTTACTTATCTGGAGGGCTGTACTGCCCCCATGTACGATAGCAATCAGCTCCATGCGGCTGTGGTTGAGCTAGTAGCGTTGGATGATGCCAAAATCAACTATTCCACGGTGCAAAACTGGTTCGCTGGCGACAAGGATGGTAAAGGCGGCATTTACAACTTTGTTACCAAGCGCGGTCTGTGTTCTGGCAAAAACTCTAAAATCTCCTGGACCCAGGTGGAAACTGGCTCAGCCATTACCTGGAAATATCCCAGCTGTGTGCTGGTTGGTGATAACTCTGTGGGAGAGTTTTACTCCGTAGCCTTGACCAATAATATGCAACAGGCTGATACGGGTACCAAGATGGTGCATGTGGGCAAAAACACCCGCAGTACTATTATTTCCAAAGGTATTTCCGCCGGTAATTCTAAAAATAGCTATCGCGGTTTGGTGAAAGTGGGTCCTAAGGCCGAGAATGCCCGCAACTACTCCCAGTGTGACTCCATGCTGATTGGTGATACCTCCAACGCCAATACCTATCCCTATGTCCAGGTACAGAACAACACGGGACAGGTAGAGCATGAAGCCTCTACGTCCAAGATTGGAGAGGATCAGCTGTTTTACTTTGCCCAGCGAGGCATTTCTCCTGAAGATGCTGTCTCAATGATCATCAGCGGATTCTGTCGTGATGTGTTTAATAAGCTGCCGATGGAGTTTGCAGCTGAAGCGGATAAGCTTTTGGCCCTGAAGTTGGAAAATTCTGTTGGCTAACGAAGCACTGTTTTTAGGTTAACCACCCACCCATTGTTAGATGATTAATCCAGACGCAAAAACTATTCTCTCCGTTAAGGATCTGCGGGCTAGCGTAGATGGTACTGAGATTCTCACCGGCCTTAACTTGGAAATTAAGGCCGGTGAGATCCACGCCGTTATGGGCCTAAATGGCTCAGGAAAAAGTACCTTTTCTAAGGTGCTGGCAGGTCATCCAGACTATGAGGTCACTGGCGGTACCATTGAGTTCCACGGACAAGACATTTCTGAACTGGAGCCCCATGAGCGCGCAACAGCGGGTATTTTCCTGGCATTTCAGTATCCTTTGGAGATTCCGGGAGTCAGCAATCGTGAGTTTTTGCGGGTGGCCTATAACTCTCACCGCAAGGCCCGTGGTGAAGACGAGGTTGATGTATTTGATTTTGACGACCTGATCGAAGAAAAGACCGACATCGTCAAGATGGATGTAAGCTTTCTCGACCGCAGCGTCAACGAGGGCTTCTCGGGCGGTGAGAAAAAACGCAACGAGATTTTGCAAATGGCTCTGCTGGAGCCCAAGCTAGCAATTTTGGATGAAACGGATTCTGGGTTAGATATTGATGCCCTCAAAACCGTAGCAGAGGGTGTGAATCACTTGGCAAGACCGGACAGTGCCAATTTGGTAATTACCCACTACCAGCGCCTGCTGAACTACATCGTGCCCGACTATGTTCATGTAATGTGCGGTGGTCAGATTATTAAAACCGGTAGTCGAGAGCTGGCTCTGGCTCTTGAGGCTAAGGGCTATGAGTGGCTGTTAGAAGAACAGGCGGTGGCGTCATGAGTACCGTATCCGCAGCCGTCGCTCAGCGCGATCGCTACTTAAAATCGTTGTTAGCTCAGGCAGCAAAGTCTGCCCAACCGTCTCCCCTGGCGATTGATACTTTGCGAGCTACGGCCCGAGCCATTGCCCAGGAGCGTACGTTTCCATCAAATCGAGATGAAGACTGGCGCTTTACCGATTTGTCCAGCCTGTTAGTAACCGAGTTTCAGGCCGCTACAGCCCCCACAGAAGCAGAGTTAGTCCAGGCCAGGGAGCAGCTAGCCGATATCGGTTTTAACGACAGCCTCCGCGTTGTCTTTGTCAATGGCACATTTGCCTCCGGTCTCTCTAGCTTGGGAGATGGCGTTAGCGTTCTTAGTCAGTCAGACGCTATTCCTGAAACCCTGGCTCAGGTGCAGGGTGGTAACGAAGTCTTTACGGCTCTGAACACCTCTGGTTTAGTTGATGCAGCGGTAGTTCATGTTGCTAAGAATACTGTAATTGACCAGCCGATTCAGATTGTGTCTTTTACCCTGGGCGATGCCCTACTGGTGCAGCCCCGTTGTTTGGTAGTGGCTGACACTGGCAGTGCCGTTACGCTGGTGGAAGAGTTTCATGGTGTAGGGGCCAGTCTGACTAACAGTGTCACTGAAATCTGGGTGCAGGCCAATGCTGAGGTAACCCATCTGCGACTGCAGCAGGAGTCAACTGAGTCGACTCACATTGGTAAAACCGCTGTATCCCAGGGGCGGGATAGTCGCTATCGCAGCACTGCCATTAACCTGGGGGCTAAGATATCTCGGCATCATTGGGAGGTATATCAGACCGGTCCCCAGACCGATACTATCCTCAATGGTCTGACCGCCATCCGATACCAGCAGCTATCGGATACCCACAGCCTGATTGCCCTTAATCATCCCCACGGTACGGCCAATCAGCTTCAGAAAAATATCATGGACGACCGGGCCCACGGGGTGTTTAATGGCCGGGTATATGTGCCTCAACTGGCGCAGCTGACCAATGCTTCACAGCTCAATCGCAATTTGTTGCTGTCACCCAAATCTCGCATAGATACTAAGCCCGAGCTGGACATTGTGGCGGATGATGTTAAATGCGCCCACGGCGCTACCATTAGCCAACTGGCACCGGACGAGCTTTTTTATCTGCAGAGTCGGGGCATTGATCGTGACCAGGCTCAGCGGCTGCTTATTTACGCCTTTGCTATGGAAATTATTGAGCCCATATCGGTGGCTCCCCTGCGAGAGCGTATGACCCAGTACATTCAACAATGGACAGTGTAGGCAATGACTTTGACAACGGCTAAACCTCTGGCCCATGACATTCGGGCAGATTTCCCGATTTTGGACCAGACGGTCAATGGTAAGCCGCTGGTTTATTTTGATAATGCAGCCACATCCCAAAAGCCAAAAGCCGTTCTGGATGCGCTGCTGGGGTATTACCACCAGGACAATGCCAATGTTCATCGGGGGGTGCATGCCCTCAGTGCCCGCGCCACTGCTGCCTATGAGGCTACCCGCGATAAGGTGGCGGCCTTTGTCAATGCAGCTAGCCGAGATGAAATCGTCTTTACCCGCAACGCCAGTGAGGCTATTAACTTGGTGGCCTATGCCTGGGGTCTAAATAATCTCAAGGCCGGTGATGAGGTAATTCTGTCGGTGATGGAGCACCATAGCAACTTGGTGCCCTGGCAGCTGGTGGCTCAGCGCACAGGGTCTGTGCTTAAGCATGTTCAGCTGACTGAGACTCAAGAATTTGACTTTGAGCATTTTCAATCCTTGGTGAGCGATCGCACCCGCTTGGTGGCCATCAACCATGTCTCCAATACTCTGGGCTGTATTAATCCTGTGGAGCAGGTGATCAAGCTGGCCCACACCCAGGGGGCCAAGGTGCTGCTCGATGCCTGTCAGAGCGTGCCCCATATGTCGGTGGATGTGCAAACATTGGATTGTGACTGGCTGGTGGCCTCTGGTCATAAAATGTGTGGCCCCACCGGAGCCGGGTTTCTCTACGGCAAATTGGATATCCTCAATGCCATGCCCCCATTTCTTGGCGGTGGGGAGATGATCCAGGATGTGTATTTGGACCATTCCACTTACGCTGAGCTGCCCCACAAATTTGAAGCCGGCACCCCTGCCATTGCCGAGGTCATTATGCTGGGGGCCGCTGTTGATTACTTAACCGCGATTGGCATGGATCGCATTGCCCAATATGAGCATGAGCTTACCCACTATCTGTACGATCAGCTAGAACAGGTGCCTCAGTTGATGCTATATGGACCTAGACCTCAGGCTGATGGCAGTGGGCGGGCCGCGATCGCAACATTTACCGTCACCAATCTCCATGCCCAGGACCTATCGACGTTTCTGGATCAGTCTGGCATTGCTATTCGTTCTGGCCACCACTGTACTCAGCCCCTACACCGTCTTTTAGGCGTTGATTCTACGGCACGAGCCAGTTTGTACTTTTACAACACCTACGAGGAGATCGACAGCTTTATCGTTGCCCTCAAAGAAACCATCGACTTCTTTGGCAATATCTTTGACTAGTGACTAGTGGTCAAAGTTGCGCTCGTTAAGTTAGTTAATAACGGCGATGGGCGCAGCAAACGGTTGAATTCAAGCAGTCGTTTGTCTTATCACTAAAAATTCAAAAATCAAATTCTGAAACAGCATTCCTCTGATAAAGCCTTCAAACTTATGAGTTAAGATTTGGAAAATTTGAGGCACCCTAAATAAATGAGTCGGACATAGTGTGATGGATGGCCCATTTCACTTATTTCAACTTGCTCCATTCTTAACCAACTGGGATGTCCCTTGCATCTGAGCCATCTAGTCAGCCATTGATAACGTCTGTCTTCTTAGACGGTCACTCTTCTCATAATGCTTTATCTCAGGCATTGTCAGAACTCAGACATTGTGAATCCTTATATCAGGGGGATGTTAAGGCCGCAGCGACCGTTATCACCTACTCAATTGTTAAAAATTTAGGTGCCACTGACTGTCAGGTCTGGCTATATTCAGACAATCGCAGCACGTTTCAACCCATTGCCTACTATGGAACCTCGGCCTCAGGTCAGAGCCATGCAGCCATTGCCGTTGCTGACCATGCCGACTACTTTACCGGCCTGCTTCAGCGCGATTGGCTCGTGATTAATTCAGAGGATTCCATGCAGATAAAGGGCAATGATGTCGAAAGCCTGGCAATACCGCCCTATTTGTCTGACACAGCCGCCTCTATCCATGCCCTAATCGAAGTCCCCATCTATTGTCAAAACCAAACTGTTGGAGTCCTATGCTGCTATCAACAACAGTCTCCTCGGGTGTGGCAGGCCGCCGAAAAATCGTTTATGGTTGCCGTCGCCTGTTTGATGGCCCTGGCCATCAGCCATGGACAGCTACAACAACAGGCCAGATTGCTAAATAAGCAAAAACGTCAGTTATCCCTGGAAGTAATCGAACGTCAGCAGGCCGAAAAAGCTTGGCAAGAAAGCCAACGATTTATTCAGGGTATTTTGGATGCGAGCAGTAACATTCTCTATGTAAATAATTTTGCCAGCGGTACCAACTACTACGTCAACGGCTACATGGAGAAAGTCCTTGGCTATTCTCCCCAGGAAATACAACAACTTGGTGCTCAGTTTTTAGAAAAAATCACCCATCCAGAGGACATCAAAAACATTCATCAAGCCCGGCGGCAACTTGCTCAATCGAACGGTGGCGATATTATAGAAAACGAATATCGTATGCGGCATAAACAAGGTAGCTGGCATTGGATGCTGTGTCGCGAAACCGTGTTTCAGTGGGATCAAGACAACATTCCTCTACAGCTACTGGGTACCGCAACTGACATCACGGTGCATAAAAACCACGAAGAAGCTTTGCAGCGAAAAAATGATGAACTGATTGCCCTGGCAAGAGTGGACGCCCTCACCCAAGTTGCCAACCGGCGAGCCTTTGATGAGTTGCTTGACAATGCTTGGACTGCCCATAACCACACCCCCCTGACGCTGATCCTCTGTGATATTGATTATTTTAAGCTGTACAACGATACCTACGGTCACCAGGCCGGAGATGCCTGTTTGCGTCGAGTGGCACAGGCTCTCAAAAAAGCTGTCAAACGACAGCTGGATTTAGTCGCCCGCTATGGTGGCGAAGAATTTGCCGTAGTCCTGCCAAACACCACCTTTACTGGAGCCGAGCACGTGGCTCAGAGTATCCAAACCCATGTCAAAGAGCTGGCCATCGAACATCGGCTGTCAGCGGTCAGTCAGTATTTAACCCTCAGTCTGGGTATTGCCACTGTGGCCTCCACCGTCAGCGGCTCCCCCAGGGAACTGATCGAAGCCGCTGACCAGGGACTCTATCAGGCCAAGTCTGACGGTCGCGCCCGATTTGCCGTGGGCTATCTAGAAGAGCCCCATGAAAACTAATGCAGCCCGGTTACTTGATGCCCTGGCCATTGACTATGAGATACTTACCTACCCCGTTGACCCTGATAACCTGGTTGCGATCGCTACAGCCGATAAACTGGGCTTACCCCACGGGCAAGTATTTAAAACCCTGGTAGTGCGTGGCGATCGTCAGGGGATCTGTCTGGCGGTTTTAGCCGCTAATGCGCAGTTAAACCTGAAGTCGTTGGCAAAGCTGACCAACGACCGTAAGCTGCAGCCCGTCTCCCTCAAAGAAGTGCAACCGTTGACCGGCTATATCCGAGGGGGGGTAACCGCTCTGGCTTGTAAAAAGAACTATCCCACCTACGTGGATGAGTGGATAGAAGCTTACGACCGGATTGCTGTCTCAGCCGGGGCACGGGGGTCGATGTTGTGGCTCAGTCCCCAGGATTATATCGCGGCTACTCAGGCCACGGTGGGGGCCATCACCCTGTAGGTGCGCATCTATTTCCTTTAACGTTCCAGCAACATATATCCACGCCCCTGGATTGTCATAATCTTTACCGTGCTTTGGTCAAGCTTCGTTCTCAAACGGGAGATATGCACATCCAGTGCCTTAGTCTCTAAATCCGCATTATCCGTATACCCCCATACCCGCCGCAAAATCTTGTCACGGGTAAAAATTTGTCCCGGAGCCCGAGCCAACAAATGTAAAATATGAAACTCTATTTCTGTGAGACGAATATGGGAATTTTGATCATAAACTTTCCGAGTTTGCGGATAGAGGATTAGGTTGCCAACAGTGATGGCTGTTTGGTCATGCTGTACACGCTCTTCGGTACGCTCTCGTGTGTCTGGAGATAAACGTCTTAAAATTGAGCGAATCCGAGCAATCAACTCCCGACTAGAAAAGGGTTTAACAATATAATCATTAGCGCCTAGATCCAGCCCCGCCACCCGATCTGAGGGACTACCGAGCACTGTCGCCATAATGATGGGTACATCAGACAGTTGGCGAATCCGCTGACACACCTCAAAACCATCTAACTTAGGCATTAAGATATCAAGGACAACAAGGTCCACATTATAGGCTTGAAATTGTTTGATAGCTTCCTCACCATCTGCCGCCAAGAGGACGTCATAACCAGCATTTCTAAGATTGCGTTGCAAAGCATTGCGGATATGAACTTCATCTTCAGCAATCAGGATGACAGCGTTATATTTACCCACCTGATAAAACCTCAATTCACAGCTCTGCAAAATGAACGCCTAACGGCGAGCACTCTGCGCCTTCAGAGCATCGTGGAGGGAAAAATCGGCAATAGCCATTTGGGTCTTAGCGCATAGCTAAACCAAAATATTAATAGCTAGGTAAATGACTGTTATGCCAGCATACAAAGATGTACCTATCTACGGTCATTACCCTTAATAGAAACTTCCTCCAAAGAGGAAATAAACGTGATTCAATTACTTTTTGTTGGATTGCATTCCTTTAGTTAAGCAAGATTTATTTGTGTTGATGAGGTCTAACTCGTTTGCTACTTTAGCACTTGAAAGGGCTAGTTAAGCAGTCGGTTTGATATCTGATAGAGGGGGGCTTAACAATTCGATACAGTTTTAAACTAATGTGTCGTGCAATCGACCTTTGACGAGAAACTGCAGTCTAATACCCATATGAGTTACATGTGAGGTTCTGAATCGGTTGCCGTAATTGCTACAATTTTTTGAAGGGCTTTCGCTTTGGTTTTAAGCATGAAAATGCATCCGGTATTTCCCTTTGAAGTAGGCAAAATAGATTTGAATGAAGGCTTAAGACAGTTGTTTAAAGGGCTAATCGTTGTTGCTAGCTTTAATCTTTTCGATTTTAAAAGGCCCGTTGACTGCTTCCTTAGAAACTGCTCAGATTTAATTGTGTTGATGTAAGTCTTTGAGCAATCATTTTTTTGATTTTAGAATTTTTCTATATCCATATAACCTTGAATTTTAGATCTTTCAGATTGATTTATTAAAGATTTTTTTGATTATTTGGTTGTATTTTCATCAAGTGTTTAATTAGAAAAGCTGACGTATTCTTAACGGGTTTGAAGACGTTAGGGAAGTTCCTGAATGCTATTTTGGTTGACCATATGGTATCTAAATTAAACTATTCAAGGCTTTTTAGAGTTTTGATGCTCCACGACAGCTTATGGTTTAAGTCTGCTAGCGGTAAGTGACTTTAGTGGCTGTAGTGAGGAGGCTAAGTCAGCTTTGGCAACTAGTGAATTTGAGCAGGATGTATGTCAGGCTGAGGCAGTTAATGCGGAATTAAGTATGTCATCTGCGTTAGATCGTCACTCTGATTTACAAAAACCTTCAAAATCTCTGGTGGATGAAATACTGGCGTTGATTCAGCGGGGAGAGTCTACTCGACAATTGCTTCATTGGTTGCCTCCAGTGATTGTTGAGAGTTTCGACTTGCAAGGATGTCAGATAGAGCTTTATGACCCGCAGCAGCAAACGATTGTCTTGCTTGGGGGTATGGATACTAATGGCTACTTAGAAAGTGTTAATCAGCCGCAAGAGATTAGTCAGTTTTGGGAGTTTTACAAGCCGTTAACTCTGGGTAAGTCTTTACAGTTTAGTTCTAAAATCTTTAAGACTAATACTGCTATTCCCCTTGTCTGGCTGGGATGTCCAATGTTGGAAGCAACCGGGCTGTTGGGAAATCTGTGGCTGACGCGCCCTGATAAAAAGACATTTTCTAAGGTTGAAGTCAATCAGCTTCAACAGATTGCTAACTGTGTTGCGATCTCACTCCATACCTCCCAGTTACAACAAACTCTGGAAACCCAGCGGACCGAAATACAGCAACTCAAGAAAGCCAAGGACGAGTTGCTACAATTAATTTCCCATGAGCTTTTTGTTCCCCTAGGAAATATTCAACTCTCCACACAAACGCTGGAGAGAATTTTTAAAGATGTGTCGTGGCGCAAGGTGCCCCAGCGTAGTACGGTGCTCAAGGTCCTTAGCCTGCTAAGTCAGGAATGTCGGCGACAAAAACAGTTTGTCGATAATCTCATTACGCTGATGTTTCCTGAATATCAAAAGGTATTAGAACCCGTTTTGATGAAAGTTGGCGATTGGTTGCCATCACTGCTGCGCAGCTTTGAAGCTCGATTTGAGCAAGAGTCCATCACCCTCAAAACCAATATTCCCAAAGACCCATTGTTGTTGGAATGTGATGTTGCCCAGCTAGAACGAATCATCACAGAACTCATTGCCAATGCGCTGAAGTACACTCCCCCTAAAAAGACTGTTACCGTTTCCGTTCAAGCACTGCCATCAGCTGTGGAAATTGCGATCGCAAATACCGGTGTCCATATCCCCCCTCAGCATCAGGCTCAAATTTTTGAAAAGTTTTACCGAGTTCCCGAATTAGATCAGCGGCAGTATGGTGGCAGCGGTTTAGGATTAGCCCTGGTGAAACAGCTGCTGAGGAACCTGGGGGGAACTATAGAACTCAAAAGTACAAAGCAAAAGACCACATTTACAGTGCAATTACCTAAGTGAAGGAGGCTGCATCAAGGTATTGGCAGTGAGTGGGAGGCAGGGGAAGAGGGGGAGGAGTTGGAATAGGCGGAAAATTTTCCGCTTCAACACCAAACCAGCCTGCATTAATGAACTAAACTGTGGTGATGTTGCGAGTACTTAACTAACTATGCGCCTGTCCCAGATGCTGTTTGTCACGCTGCGTGAGGATCCTGCTGAGGCAGAAATTCCCAGTCACAAGCTGATGTTGCGGGCAGGTTATATCCGACGGATTTCCAGCGGTGTATTTGCCTATTTGCCGCTGATGCTGCGTGTGCTGAATAAGGTATCGGCCATTGTCCGTGAGGAAATGAACGCCACGGGAGCCCAGGAATGTTTGCTGCCCCAGCTGCAGCCTGCGGACCTGTGGCAGGAATCAGGCCGTTGGGATACTTACACCAAGGCGGAGGGCATTATGTTTGCCCTGACCGACCGACGGCAGCAGGAAGTGGCCCTGGGCCCCACCCATGAAGAGGTGATCACGGCGGTGGCCCGTGATATGGTGCGGTCCTACCGGCAGCTGCCCACCCATCTGTATCAGATTCAAACCAAGTTTCGCGATGAGATCCGGCCCCGATTTGGTTTGATGCGCGGTCGCGAATTTATTATGAAGGACGGCTATTCCTTCCATGCGGATATGGATAGCCTCAAGGCTACCTATGACGACATGTACCAGGCCTATAGCAATATTTTGAGCCGCTGCGGCCTTAAATTTCGAGCGGTAGAGGCAGACTCTGGGGCGATTGGTGGTTCGGGCTCCCATGAGTTTATGGTGCTGGCCGATGCAGGCGAAGACGAAGTGCTGTACACCGAAGATGGCCAGTATGCGGCCAATGTTGAAAAGGCTGTATCTCTACCAGCAGATGTGGTGCCTTCAGAATTTAATGAGTACAAAAAACTAGAGACACCTAACACTTCCACCATTGAGACCATGGCGAAGTTTTTG
>JBCCJR010000045.1:0-19580 GCA_039045805.1 Cyanobacteria bacterium P01_C01_bin.118 | reverse complement strand
TTGAGCGCTTATGGCGATTTGTGAGAAAGCAATGTTTGTACTCGAAGTACTACGACAATTTTGATGAGTTCAAGATCGCTATCGAAACCTGTATTGAGCAGGCTAATACTACTCACAAAAATGATCTCAAAACATTGTTGTTATTGAATTTTCAGTCCTTCAAGAAGGTTCATATATCAACCGTCTAAAGTATACCTATTTCTTCAGGGGATGGGTAACGGGTATGGAAGGTGGTGGGATGCGTTGTCGCTTCCGGTCCTTAGATTCACGCATTCTATGGCCTGAGGCGTCAACGTATTCACTTCATTACTCCTGGTATATCCCTATGGAGCGGGTGTTTACGGTATCGACTCAAACAACCTTTGTCGTTGAAATGAGAACCGACCGAGACCATAACAAGTCATGGGGCCATGGGTATTGAACCAACATAGATCCTGAAATTTATACGTCCATTTCGTTCTTTCGTAAAACTCTCTAACTATGGCTACAACTGTAAAACAGTCTGCTGTTGACTCTCTTGGGTTAATCGGGCCTATCCTACCAATGGCCCCCACAACGGCCATTAATGAGCTGACGACACAAATCAAAAACGCTCTTGATCAGCACGCTCAAGACATTGGAGGGAATGATCAAGATATTGCACTTTTGCAACAACAAGTTTCCGCATTACTTAACCTGCAAGAGGCTGAGCGCCAAAAAGTCTTAAACATCGTCAACCAAGAGCTACAAAATCTCAATATTGAGACCGAGTTTGTTGTTAGTTATCGCGGCGAGATTATCGAAGTGCAAACCTTTTTACAGATGCTGGCTGATCAACAGACTAAGAAGCCGGTTGAAGTCAGCGAGGTGACTAAGACAGACGGGCGCGTTACGAGTGCAAAAATTGTGTTTGGTGATAGCACTGAACAGACGATTAGCTTTGCTAGGTCAGAGGCTGATAGCGTAGCAACCTACATCGGACAGATTTCTGATGGAGCGGGCGGTTTGATCGACGGCTATGAATTCAAGCTAGAGATTCAATCCTGTGATGTTGCTGGCCTTAACCTGTCTTCCTATTGGGATGGCGATCTCTTAAGCCAAAAACTGTTCGTCAGCAATCTATCTATTCGGTTTACGGCTGTATCACCACAGCAACAGGGTGGCGACGAAGCACCTGACATCTTATAAAGCGCTCGATCTAAAGAGCAAAATCTCTTAGGAGATAAGTGACACGCTGAAAGCTGAGACCGGGAAACCGGCCTTTTCTATTTTGTCAAGAATTATGAACTTTATTGTCAGTAACCTCGGTATCATCATCACTGTCGTGTCTGCCCTAACGGAGTTGGTGACCTGGGGAGTTACACGGGTACGGCACAACTACGGACTGGAGAGGGATATCAATCATCTCAAGAATGACGTCCAGGCGTTGAGCAAAAATATGAACATGCTTACAACGGAACTTGAACGGCGACTGGACACGGTAGAACGGGAGCTTGAGGTAGATGGGAAAGCCATCATCAGGCGCTAATTTCTCAGGGGCCTAGGAGCCCCGCTGAATACATCCAGGCAGATGGGTCAGGGGGATGTGTGCATTAAAATTGGCGTATAGGCTGCGGTCTCAACTCTTTAAGCAAAAGTAGTCACAAGCCTTGGATATTTCGATGCATTTTTCTCTGACGGTCTGAGTAGATAGGTAGAAACCAACTGTCACAATTTGTCTATATCGTCCGCGAAAACATGGCGCAATAAAAAATTCATATTTTTCAATGCTTCCAGCTCGCGATCGCGGCCAGTTGCAGGCTCACAGATCCTGACCCACAGCTGCCATCGGTAGCAGCCAGTGCTGGCTCAACGTTACACTCGATGACGTCCGCCTGGTGAATTTTTAGGGCTGTTTTTCAGTGAAAGGCTTATATTCCCAGGGGCTTGATTAACCAGCGCATGTTTCGAGTATCTCCATGGCACAATCCAGGCTGCAATACCTAGCCGGCTACCTTAAACCCCACCGACAGCAGATTATTCTGGGAATTGTCACCCTGCTGGTCGTCAATATTCTCAGTGTTTGGATTCCTTTGATTATTGGGGACGTCGTTGAGCGGCTCAAAATTAACTTTAACCAATCCACAATTCTGCGTTATGTCATCTTGCTTCTGGCTCTGGCAACGGTCATGTTGGCAATCCGTCTGGCCTCGCGGGTGCTTATTTTTGGGGTGGGTCGCAAGGTTGAATTTGATCTTAAGCAGCGCATCTTTGAACACTTGCTCTCCCTAGAACCTGCTTACTTTGCAGAAAATACCATTGGCGATCTGATCAATCGCGCCACCAGCGATGTGGATAATGTGCGGCGTCTGTTGGGATTTTCTGTGCTGAGCCTGGCCAATATTCTATTTGCCTACTGTCTGACGGTACCAGCCATGCTGCGTATTAGCGTCCGACTCACTCTGGTAGCTCTGGCGATTTATCCCGTCATGATGTTTCTGGTGGGTTCCTTTAGCGAGCGTCTACGACAAGAACAAGCTGATGTACAACAGTCTCTGTCTGATCTCAGCACCCTGATTCAAGAGGATATGAGCGGCATTGGGCTAATTAAAATTTATGCTCAAGAGATTAATGAGCAGCAGGCGTTTGCTCAGCGTAATGATGATTTACTCGATGCTAATCTAGCCCTGGCCCGTACTCGCAACACTCTATTCCCGTTGCTAGGCGGTCTCGCCAGCCTCAGTTTAGCTATCATTCTGGCCTTAGGTGCTCGCAGTATTGCCGCTGGCACCCTTAACGTTGGTGACTTTGTTACCCTGTTGCTCTATGTCAATAATTTGGTGTTTCCCACAGCCTTATTAGGGTTTACGATTACGTCCTATCAGCGGGGTGAAGTTAGCGTCGATCGCATTGAGAGCATTTTTGCGGCCCAACCAAAGGTAGCTACGGCTGCCATGGCGTCTCCTTTACCGGTGGATACTGTCCAGGGGCATCTCCAAGCTAAAGGTCTCACGTATCAGTATCCTGACACTAATAGCGCTGCTATTGAGGATCTCTGGTTTACTATTGAGCCAGGTGAAACTGTTGCTCTAGTGGGTCCCATCGGCTCGGGCAAATCTACATTGGCCAAGGCGCTGCCTCGTATTTTAGAGATTCCTGCAGGGCAGTTGTTTATTGATGGTCATGACGTTACTCAGGTGCCGCTATCGGACCTACGTCGGGCGATCGCATTTGTTCCACAGGACAGCTTCTTATTTAGTACCAAAGTCAAAAATAATCTGCGCTACGGTGTGCCACTGGCAGAAATGCCTGAAATTGAATCTGCAGCCAAACTAGCTCAAATTCAAAGTGAGATTTTAAATTTCCCGCATCAGTACGACACTGTGGTTGGTGAACGGGGCATTACTCTATCCGGCGGTCAGCGACAGCGGACGGCTTTGGGCAGAGCATTACTGATTGATGCTCCCATTTTAGTTTTAGATGATGCCTTATCCAGCGTAGACAACCAAACTGCGACGCAAATTTTAGACAACCTTTCCCATGGGACCCAGCGTAAAACGGTGATTTTTATCACCCATCAGATGTCGGCGGCTGCAAATTGCGATCGCATCATCGTTATGGACCAAGGCTACATTGTTCAAACAGGTGCCCACGATGACCTCGTCACTCAGCCCGGCCTTTATCAACAACTATGGAACCAGCATAAACTCAAAGAAGTGCTTCAATAATCAGCTATATGACCCATAAATCAATAACGGGGCAGCGAGTATCGCTGCCCCGTTATTCAATCAAAAGCACAAACCGACTACAAGTCGTCTTCGCCCCTTAACCACCCACAGCATCGGGCAACGCAAAGATAGGCAAATACATGGCAACCAGAATTGACCCCACCATACCGCCGAGGAAAACAATCATAATCGGCTCCATGATACTGGTTAATGCTTTTACCGCCTGCTCCACTTCATCCTCATAAAAGTCAGCAACTTTCATCAACATCTGGTCTAACTCACCCGTTTCTTCACCGATGCTAATCATCTGAATAGCCATCACTGGAAACACCTGATGTTTCTGTAAAGCCAAACTAATCATGCCCCCTGTCTGAATTTCAGAACGCGCTTCCTCAATAGCGTTGGCAATCACCTGGTTACCCGATGTATCTCGGACAATTTCTAAGGACGTTAAAATAGGGACACCAGAGCGAGAAAGAGAACCAAAAGTACGGCAAAATCTTGCAGTTGCTGACTTCTGAACCAAATCACCAAACAAAGGCAGCTTCAAAAACAAGCGGTCAATTGTCTCACGACCGGCCCGAGTTTTGTAGTATTGACGGTAAACAATACCAGCAACAATAATTACACCAATCGTGATCAATACAAGTGTCGGATTGCGTAAAAATCGGCTAATGCCAATCATAAACCGGGTAAACGCCGGTAGTTCAGCCCCTAACTCAACAAAGATATTTTCGAAGATTGGGAGCAAAAATATCGTCATTCCCAGAAAGATAGTCACTGCCAAAACAGCCACTGTTACCGGGTACGCCATTGCAGACTTAATCTGATTCTGCAAGCGATTCAGATCCTCAAGAAGTTTGGCAAGACGATTTAGAACTTCGTCTAATACACCACCAACTTCACCCGCCTGGACCATACTTACATACAACAAGTCAAAGCTAGACGGATGCTTCCGCATAGAGTCGGAAAGATTGTTACCCTGTTGCACATCAGAATTAATCTCCATCAATGCTTTTTTAAGTTTAGGGTTTGGGCATTGCTCTCCTAAAATACCAATGCCGCGCACTAAGCCAACTCCAGCACTTACCAACGCAGCAAACTGGCGCGAAAAAACGGCCTTATCTTTGACGGAAACCTGAGCCAGAGAAGTTTGTATATCCTCCAAGTTAAAGCTCAGCCCACGTTCCTGTTTAATGCTTTGGATAAAAACGCCACGATCCTTCAGCATTGCCCGAGCTTCTCCCGGTGTAGCGGCAACGACTTTTTCTCGCCGATTGCGTCCTGTGGTGTCTCGCCCTGTGGCAACGTAAGTAGGCATGGGTTTTACCTCTGCAAGTTTTTATGCTTAGAAGTCATTGAAGGCTTTATACAGCGTGACCTAATTGTTAGGCAACCCCTGATGATAATTAGGCCACCGTAAATCAAACTTCGCCTAATTTACTAACGGCGCACACCTGAAGCTGAGCGCCCTCGCTGTGCCTGGCCTTTGCCGGTAGCAGCCCCGGTGCCGCCTGCATTAATCAAACGCTGCAGTTCATCAGCACGAGACGATTTGCCGATTGCTTGCTCAAAGCTAATAGTGCCTGCCTGATACAAGTCAGCCAAAACCATCTCCAAGGTTTTCATACCCAACTTACCGCCCGTCTGAATCGCACCGTAGATCTGCGCTGTCTTCCCTTCTCGAATCAGGTTGGAAATTGCTGGCGTCACCACCATAATCTCCTGAGCCATCACCCGCCCAAATTCACCTGGTTTTGGATTAGCTTTTGGAATCAGGGTTTGACTAAGCACTGACACTAACGAGTTAGACAGCTGTACTCTTACCTGCTGCTGCTGCTCAGGCGGGAAAACATCGATCATTCGGTCCACCGTTTGCGCAGCAGAACTTGTGTGCAATGTACCAAAAACCAGGTGTCCAGTTTCCGCAGCCGAAATAGCCAGAGATATTGTCTCTAAATCCCGCATCTCACCCACTAGAATCACATCAGGGTCTTCACGAAGAGCTGCCCTAAGTGCGTTTGAAAAACTCTTAGTGTCTTCTCCAATCTGACGCTGATGGATCAAACTCTTAACGGGTTCATATACAAATTCAATCGGATCTTCGACTGTCAGAATATGCTCAGCTCTCGTATGGTTAATGTCATTAATCATCGATGCCAAAGTAGTTGACTTACCGGAACCCGTAGGTCCAGTCACCAACACCAGACCACGAGGCTGACGTGCCAGTTCCCTAACAATTTCAGGCAGTCCCAATAATTCGGCACTAGGAATCTTAGAACTCAAAGCACGCAGACAGGCCGCATAGGTGCCGCGATCTTTGTACACATTGACTCGAAAACGAGCCAGCCCCTTAACACCATAGGAACAGTCCAACTCCCAATTTTGTTCCAGGGTTTTCCGCTGGGTATTATTTAGCATGCTAAAAATAAGCCGCTGACACTGCTCAGGCGTCATGGGCGGATGCTCTGTGGGAGTGAGATGGCCACTGACTCGGATGTAAGGTGGCAATCCAGCAGACAGGTGAAGGTCAGATCCTCCACGCTCAACCACTTCTTCCATCAAGTCCTCGATCATCATTTCCATAGGGCCACCTCAGGTAGATATCAATAAAAACGTTATGAACAAAAAATGTAGTCAGAAAATAACTGTTATTAAGAGCAGTCTAGAATTCAGCAATGGAGATGAGTTTACCCACTCTGCTGCTATGAATTACACATCCACCTCTAAGGAAACATAACCACACTAGTTACTTTGGAAACGGGGGGTCAGACAATAAGGACAATCCAGCCAATCATGATGTAACTCGGCATGGCACGTAGAACAACTCAAAATTGTCTTGCGCCTTGCTTTGAGCTCAGCTTCTAAGCCAGTGTCGGTAAAGGTGACTCGTTCTACCTCTTCCAAGGTGGTATATCCTTGCTCCACCAGCTTAAGACTGTAAGACAGCAAGGTCTGCATCCCATCTTCGACAGCAGCTTCCTTGATGTGCTCTGCAGGCGCACCATCTGAGATCATCTTTTGAAGACTTTCGGTAATACGCATAACCTCATATACACCCACTCGGCCTTTGTAGCCTGCCCCCTGACATGTCTGACAAAGCTCACCTGAATTTTGCAGGCTTTCCACCTGATCAGGAGGAATCGTATTCGCCCTGTAAAAGGTAATATCGCTACCCGAGGCACTCAATCCAAATCGAGCTAGCTCCTCGCTACTAGGGGAGTAGGCGACACGGCAGTCACCACAAACACGTCGAACCAGACGCTGAGCAAGTATACCCACTAGCGAACTCGATACCTGAAAAGCCTCCACCTCCATTTCGTTCAGACGAGAAATAGCCCCGGCTGCATCATTAGTGTGCAAAGTAGTTAGTACCAGGTGTCCGGTTAAAGCTGCCTCAATAGCGGTTTTAGCTGTCTCAGTATCACGGGTTTCACCCACCAGAATCACATCAGGGTCTTGTCGCAGAAACGCCCGCAGTAAAAGCGGGAAATCAATGCCTTTCTCACGAATAACTTGGACCTGAGTAATGCCTGGCAGAGCATATTCAATGGGATCCTCTGCGGTACTGATATTAATATTTGGATCGTTGCGTTCTGCCAGCACTGAATAAAGTGTGGTCGTCTTACCGGAGCCAGTTGGCCCAGTTACGAGGATCAAACCGTAGGGAGAGCGAGTCATTTCACGGACAATATTAAGAGTCTCATCGTCCGTGATTAATTTATCCAGCCCCAACTGTGTGTTTGTATTGTCTAAAATTCGTAAAACGACTTTCTCACCGTAGCGGCTAGGAATCGTACTAACGCGAAAATCAACTTTACGTGACTGGAAAACTCGGCGAATCCTACCGTCTTGGGGAATCCGTCGTTCAGCAATATCTAGATCAGCAATAATCTTCAAACGAGCCGTGACAGCGGGAATAATTTTCTTTGGAAGTCGCTGAAAAGCCTGACGTAAAACACCATCACGTCGAAACCTAATCCGCAAAAATTCTTCTTGAGGTTCCACATGAATATCAGACGCCCCCTCTTGCAGCGCCTTAACTAATATCTTATTGACCAATGCAATGACAGGGGCTGCTCCAGCATCTTGCACTGCCGCACCCAAGTCAGCTTCTTCATCAAGAGCCTCCTCAAGATCAGCACCATCAAGATCAAGGTCTTCTAAGTTGGCATTAACATCAACAGCTTGCTCAAAGTCACGCTGCTTTTCCTTAGCAACCTGATCATCTAGATAGGCCGAGATCATCCGCTGATAGTCCTCAACGGTAATGACCATGCGGCGTAACTTTAAACCTTTTGGTCGCAGGATACGATTTAGATCATCCTGAGCTTCTAAATTTTCTGGATCCACCATCGCCACTAAGACGGTAGATACACTATCTTGGGTGGTTTGAGAAAGTGGCAATAAGCGATGACGGCGGCAGATATCTACAGGTATTAGGTCATCAATGAGATTGCCAACTTTGGTATCGGAGACACTCTCAATTTCAGGATCTAATGACTCAACTCCATATAGGATTTTTAGCTCGAATAGCTGCTGCTTCTTATATTGACGTAGTAGTTCTGGGCTTAATTGCTGCCCCGTAAGGGACTCTAATACATCTGTTAAGGAACGACCCGACTTGCGACTTTCAACCAATGCCTGCTGCATTTGGTCCGTGTCAACATATCCTGCCTGAATAAGCTGATTACTGAATGGAGAAAAGCTTCTTTGTAAAACAAGTGCTTTCCGAGATGATGATGAGTTGGTCATAGTCGCCGCAGAAAATCCTTACAGAAGGTTGCCCACAAAACGCTTTTCTGTAGACAGCTATCGAGGGGCCAGGATCCCAATCATAGTTATGACAGGAGCTCAGCAGAACGACGTATCATAGAATGCCGCTCCATTCCCCGATAATAGCTTGAACCTTAGCATCCAGCTAGTTACGTTGCAGCGAATTGATCACTACACACCCAAAAAACGACAAAAAGACAAGTCTGGAGATCACTGATTTTTATATAGTCATTACGTTGCAAAATGCATTATTGTGATACGGCTAAGATAATTGAATAATTACTACAGACCAGGCAAGCGATTCTATGGGCCAGACGAGGTTTTTTCTTCCCAATCACTGGGCAAAGCCTTTGAGCACGGTGCAACTCGCTTAAAATATCAGCGTCTAGGCAGTTATCCCCCTGTGTTCTGTTACTGATGAGGTTAAACGATGGTAGAGGACGTTAATCCAACAGACAATAATCCTATTGAAGATAATCAAACTCTTGACTCAGATAATGAGAAAGATGCAGATATTGAAGAACTCAAACTTGAAGACGCTGACATTGAAATTGATTTTGAGAACGAGTTTTCTGAAGAAGCTTCTGGAGATGTAGAGGCCGATAGCGCTACGGATGCTAGCGATGTAGCTCCAGGTGCGACTGCCGTTACTCAGGAACTGGAAAAACAAATCATACAGCTTAAGTCACAGCTTGACGATAGAAATAGCCAGTATCTAAGGCTCACTGCTGACTTTGAAAATTTCCGCAAGCGAACTAGTCGAGAAAAGGAAGAACTTGAGCTGCAAATTAAATGCAATACCATTAGCAACTTGCTAGAGGTTGTCGATAATTTTGAGCGGGCTCGGGCCCAAATTAAGCCTCAAAATGATGGTGAAATGGCCGTTCATAAAAGCTATCAAAGCGTTTATAAGCAGTTAGTGGAAGGATTGAAGCGTGTAGGAGTGGCTCCTATGCGGGCTGAGGGGAACGAGTTTGATCCCAATCTGCATGAAGCAGTAATGCGAGAACCGACGGATGAATATGCTGACGGTACCGTTATTGAAGAATTGGTTAGGGGCTATGTTCTAGGTGAGCGGGTTCTACGTCATGCCATGGTAAAAGTTGCAACTCCTTTAGAAGAATAACTTTGCCTACCACTGACATAAAGAAGCAATTAACTAAACTGAGCTGACATGATGTGAGCTCAGTTATGAAGCTTTCTTGAATATCGAGATATTTTGTTAGAACTTATGGTTTTGGGTATTGTATCTATATGGGAGGGCTACTTACATACTTTCAAATAGGTTGGCTAGGTTAACTATTTTTAGTGGGTATGTTTAGGGCTAGGGTGCAACTGTATAGCAATTTTTTACTCAAGCGTATTTATCAGTTTATCCATATAGTCAGTAGTTACTGATTAAAATGAGATCGTTACTAGCTAATGGTTAGTGCTTAATTATTAAGAGATTTAGATATCTACTGTTTAGGCTAAAACCGCGTATTCACTATATGGATATCTATATTATTTAGAAGTAAATGTGGTTCTCTAGAGTGAGTAGGCTCTCAGATGGGAAAAGTTATTGGCATTGATTTAGGAACGACAAATAGCTGTGTTGCCGTTCTAGAAGGGGGAAAACCTGAGGTTATTACCAACACTGAAGGTGGAAGAACAATGCCAAGCATTGTTGGTTTTGCTAAGAATGGTGAACGGTTAGTTGGGCAATTAGCCAAGCGTCAGGCAGTCACTAATGCAGAAAACACTGTATACAGCATCAAACGATTTATCGGACGTCGCTGGGACGATACTGAAAGTGAGCGTTCACGGGTGCCCTATACTTGTGTGCGAGGCAAAGATGACACTGTCGATGTCTTGATCCGTGGCAAAGCTTATACCCCCCAAGAAGTGTCAGCAATGACGCTACAAAAGTTGAAGCAAGATGCTGAAGCATACCTTGGGGAAGAAGTTACTCAAGCAGTTATTACAGTCCCAGCCTATTTTACTGATGCCCAACGGCAAGCGACAAAGGATTCTGGAAAGATTGCTGGATTAGAAGTCCTTCGCATTATTAATGAGCCGACGGCAGCGGCCCTGTCCTACGGGTTGGATAAGCTTGATCAAGATCAGACGGTTCTGGTGTTTGACTTGGGTGGGGGCACATTTGATGTTTCTATCCTGCAGCTTGGCGATGGCGTTTTTGAAGTCAAGGCGACGTCTGGCAATAACCATCTTGGGGGTGACGATTTTGATAACAGCATCGTTACTGCTCTGTTAGGTAAGTTTAGAGAGCAAGAAGGCATGGATCTCTCTACGGATCGCATGGCATTGCAACGTATTCGTGAAGCAGCGGAAAAAGCAAAGATCGAACTCTCCAGTCGCGCAACTACATCGATTAATCTGCCTTTTATTGCAGCCGATGAAACTGGGCCAAAACATCTGGAATCTGATTTATCCCGAACTAAATTTGAAGAACTAGCCAAACCTCTGATTGAGTCAACGCTTGAGCCCGTTGAACAAGCGTTGAAAGATGCAGAACTTAACCCCGATGATATTGATCGAATTTTATTGGTAGGTGGTTCCACCAGGATTCCGGCTGTTCAAAAAGCCATTACTCAGTATTTCAATGGCAAAACCCCTGATCGCTCCGTGAATCCTGATGAAGCAGTTGCTCTAGGAGCATCTATTCAAGCAGGTGTCCTCGGTGGCGAAGTGAAGGATCTGCTCTTACTTGATGTAACCCCTCTCTCCCTTGGGATTGAAACTTTGGGTGAGGTATTTACTAAGGTCATTGAACGCAATACAACGATTCCTACGAGCAAGTCGCAGACATTTTCAACAGCAACAGATGGTCAAACCTCTGTGGAGGTGCATGCTCTGCAAGGTGAACGGGCCATGGCACGGGACAACAAGAGCCTTGGTCGCTTTGAATTGACCGGAATTCCACCTGCACCTAGAGGAATTCCTCAAATTGAAGTTTCCTTTGAAATTGATGCTGATGGAATTTTGCAGATAGCCGCGAAAGACAAAGGGACAGGACGTGCCCAAAGTATTCGTATTACAAATACTGGCGGACTTACCTCCAGCGAAATTGACAAGATGAGGGAGGAAGCTGAAGCCTATGCTGACGATGACGCTCGTCGGAAGGTGGTTGCTGAGATGACTAATAAGGCCGATACCTTGTTCTACAGCTATGAAACCACCCTCCGTGAAAATGCCGAGTGGATCAGCGAAGAACGTAAGGCTCAAGGTCAGGAAGCTGAAGCCACACTGAGGGCAGCAGTTAGTAACAAAGAAATTACGCCCGAGGAACTTCAGGCAGCTCTCGATGGATTGCAGCAAGTTATCTTTGCCATTGGCGCTGAAATGTATCGTCAAGTCAATGAAGATAGCTACGATATAGCTATGGATGAGACGACACCAGATTTATCATCGGATCCATCACCAGCGGAACCATCCAATGACGCTGGTGATGGATCTGAAGTGGCTACACAGGAGCCAGCGGCAGCAACTGCCGATGCTATCGATTTGTTGGCAGACAATCCAGAATTTGATCTGGATGCAACGATTACTGCCGATTATGAAGCAATCGAATAGTAACCGAATGATGAGAGTACGGGAATTGCGAATCAGTAATGTGCCGTGCTTACGTAGAATAGTTGGATAGGTTTCCAGTTGTCGTTGTTAAGCTAGCACTCTATGGCTCGTGATTACTATGAGGTACTCGGTGTTTCCCGGGGGGCCGATCAGGATGAGGTGAAGCGCGCTTATCGGCGGTTAGCAAGAAAGTATCACCCTGATGTCAATAAGGATCCGGGTGCAGAGGATAAGTTTAAAGAGATTAACCGAGCTTACGAGGTTCTGTCTGAGCCGGAAATCAGGGCTCGGTATGATCGCTTTGGCGAGGCCGGAGTTGGTGGCGCAGCAGCTGGCGGTGCAGGGTTTCAAGATTTTTCAGATATGGGCGGTTTCGCCGATATCTTTGAAAGCTTTTTTAGCGGGTTTTCGGGTGGTCCAACCCAGGCAAAACGTCGTGGACCAATGCGGGGCGATGATTTACGCCTTGACCTAAAGCTTGACTTTGCTGAGGCTATTTTTGGTGGCGAAAAGGAAATCAAAATTAGCCATCTGGAAAATTGCATGACCTGTAAGGGTTCGGGTGCAAAACCGGGGACTCGACCTCGCACTTGTTCTACGTGCAGTGGTTCAGGCCAGGTCCGTCGTGCAACCCGTACACCGTTTGGTAGTTTTACTCAGGTTTCTGCTTGCCCTACGTGTAATGGCACTGGGGAGGTAGTTGAGGACCGTTGTGAAGTATGTGGCGGTGCTGGCCGCAAGCAGGAAACTAAAAAACTCAAAATCACTATTCCCGCAGGTGTAGATAACGGTACTCGCTTGAGGGTTTCTAATGAAGGTGACGCAGGCATGCGCAGCGGTCCTCCTGGGGATTTATATGTATACCTGTTTGTTAAGGAACATAGTGCGTTTAAGCGTGACGGCATCAATATTCTTTCTGATTTGAAGATCAGCTATCTGCAAGCCATTTTGGGATGTGATCTGGAGGTAGAGACCGTAGATGGTCCCGTAGAGGTACAGGTGCCTTCAGGAACTCAACCCAATACAGTCTTAACGCTGGAAAATCGCGGGGTGCCAAAATTAGGTAATCCCGTAAGCCGTGGCAATCATTTACTGACCATCGTAGTTGATATTCCAACTCGCATTAAGGCTGAAGAGCGTGAGCTGCTGGCTAAGTTGGCGGAAGTTCGCGGTGACTCAATTTCTAAAAAGGGCCTAGAAGGGTTTCTAGGCGGTTTATTTAAGGGCTAGTGACAGACGGAGAACTTTATAGGATGACGGATGTCTTGAATAAACCTGATGAGACGCTAGATTTACGGGGGACTCCTTGCCCTCTCAATTTTGTGCGCACCAAGCTGAAGCTACAGCGGATGGCGGCAGGTCAGCTTTTGGAAGTTTGGTTAGATGCCGGAGAGCCGGTTGAACAGGTTCCAGATAGTTTGCGTACAGAGGGGTTTTATATCGAAGGTCTGGAGTCAAATCTGGAGGGCTACTTCTCACTAAAAGTACGGCGTCCATGATGGCAGTAGTCGATAGCAGGCTCCCGTCATCTGCCACAGGGACTGTTGTTGCCTGTCAGGCAAATTATTATCAGGTTAGGCTTGCTGTTGAAAATCGCCGGTCCTACTTTTTGTGTACTCGTCGGGCTCGCTTAAAGAAGCTGGGGCAGCAAGTAGTCGTAGGCGACCAAGTGGTGGTGGTGGAGATGGATTGGCAAGATCGACGAGGCGCGATCGCAACCATACATCCCCGTAATAACCTCCTAGACCGGCCCTCCATCTCCAACGTCGATCAAATTCTTTTAGTCTTTGCCCTAGCCGAGCCTGCCTTAGATCCAACTCAGCTAAGTCGGTTTCTGATCAAAGCAGAATCCACTGGCATTCCCGTCACCCTTTGTCTTAACAAGCGGGATTTATTGCCGCAGGATGTCATCGAACAGTGGCAAACTCGTCTACAGCAATGGGGTTACAATCCCTTGATGCTCAGCGTTCAAGAGGATGCAGAACTCCCCGATGCCCTAATGACGGCATTAAATCAGCGAGTAAGCGTAGTAGCAGGTCCTTCTGGAGTAGGGAAGTCTAGCCTGCTCAATCGACTGGTGCCCGATGTGGATGCCCGTACAAATGCGGTCTCCGGTAAACTTGGTCGAGGGAGGCATACCACCCGCCATGTGGAACTGTTTGAGCTACCATCCGGCGGATTACTGGCGGATACCCCTGGCTTTAACCAGCCGGATGTGACTTGCGATGTGGAGACACTAATGAAGTGTTTTCCCGAAATTCGTCAGCGACCAGAGCAATGTCAGTTTAATGACTGTTTACACCGCGATGAGCCTGGCTGCCAGGTACGGGGAAATTGGGAACGCTACGACCATTATCTGGCTTTACTGGATGAAGTACTACAGCATCAGCAACAGTTAGAGCATCGCCCCGACGAGGAGGCCGTCGAAAAAATCAAAATGGGCAGCGATGGACAAATCCTGCATGAACCTAAGTTAGAAGCTAAAAAATATCGACGCACGTCTCGACGGCGGCGACATCAAGACCTACAGGACATGTGCTATGACGTCATGGATGCTAAATCCATTGATGATTTAGACGATGCAGTTTTGGAAGAATATGGATTTTAAGGGCTATACCCCTGCCAAAAACTAGCTTCTAGGTGCTGCAGGTTCTTACAAGAGTTGCGATACCACTGTAGTCGCAATATTTTCTGGTCCTCTGGAGTTAGCTGCCAAAGATAGGGGGATTGACGCAGGCGATCGCAAATACTCTGCAAACACAATGCCGTACTCACCGAAATATTAAAGCTTTCACTAAAGCCATACATGGGAATTTTCAGATGGATATCAGCACCGGCCAATGCGGTCTCTGACAATCCGTCCAGCTCATTACCCAACAGTAGGGCAATGGGACGATCTAAGGGTAAATCTGGCAGTTCCCACGCATCGGTATGTGGGGTAGTCGCCACAATCCGATAGCCCTTAGCTTTCAATATCTCAATACAGTCGCGGGTATTGCTTTGCTGTTGTCTGTAACGATACGTGGTCAACCACTTTTGGCACCCCCGAGTCACATTCAGGTTCACCTTAAAACTGGTGGTTTGCTCAATAATATGAGCATCCTGGATGCCAAAGTTATCGCAGTTACGTAGAACTGCCCCGGCATTTTGGCTAATGTGAATGTCTTCGAGCGCCACCGTGACATAGCGAGTACGATGGGCCAGCACGGTTTCAATTTTGGCCTTGCGCTGGGGTGTTAAAAATTGTCCGAGATAATGAACTAGCGCCTCGGTAGTTTTATCACTCAATGATTGGTGGGCGGTGCCCACCCTACGTGTTTTTATGACTGGCGTTTTTGAACTCACCATTCACCGATGCCACTCGGTTACACCACCTGGTTTATCGATCAACGTAATCCCTTGAGCGGTGAGGTCATCTCGAATTTTGTCAGCCAGAGCAAAGTCTTTTGCTTTTTTAGCAGCGAGTCGTTGCTCAATTAAGCCTGAGATTTCATCATCACTGGGACCATCACTCGTAACCGTAGCGTTATCGGCTGTTGCTTCAATACCCAGTACCTGGGCCAATCCAACTAAAGTGTGCCACTGGTTTTGCAGTTGAGCACTATCCGCATCGATTTTGCCCTCATGGACTAACAAATTGCCCTGACGGCGAAGTTCTTTAGCCAGTTCAAACAGCACGGCAACGGCTTCAGGAGTGTTGAAGTCGTCGTCCATTGCAACCTGGAATCGCTGTACGGCATTGCTTTCAGCGTCCAGTGACCAGGTCTCCGAGGCAGACCAATTTAACTTAGGACCGTGGTTATAGCCAAACAGCAAACCATCTTTGAGGGTTTGCCAACTTTTGGTGGCTGACTGAATGGCATCTGCCGTAAAGTCCACGGGCTTACGATACTGGGCCTGACAGAGGAATAAACGCAACGCCATAGGATGCAGCCCCTGATCTGAATCCAATAACTGACGAATGGTGGTGAAGTTGCCCAGGGATTTGGACATTTTTTCACCGTTTACATTCACCATGCCATTGTGCATCCAGTATCGAGAGAGGCAACATCCGGTAGCTGCCTCGGACTGGGCAATTTCATTTTCATGGTGGGGGAATGTCAGATCGCCGCCGCCCATGTGGATATCAATGGTGTCTCCCATGCGATCTCGGACCATAGCAGAGCACTCAATGTGCCAGCCGGGGCGGCCTGCGCCCCACGGAGATTCCCAGAAAGGTTCACCAGGTTTTGCCCCTTTCCAGAGGGCAAAGTCAAAGGGATATTCTTTTTTAGAATCCCCCACATCTACACGACCGCTGGCTCCGACCTGCATATCCTCTAACTTGCGACCTGATAGTTTGCCATAACCATCAAACTTGCGCACTTTGTAATATACGTCCCCATCAGCTTGATAGGCATAGCCTTTTTGTTCCAGCTCACCAATTAGCCGTTGGATGCCATCAATGGTACGAGTGGCGTAGGTGTAATCATCGGCTTCTTGGATATTGAGCCGTGCCATATCTTCGTGGTATGCCTCAATAAACCGTTGAGAAACCGCCTCCATTGTGGTGCCCTCCCTACGGGCCCGATTCAAAATTTTGTCGTCGATGTCGGTAAAGTTTTGAACATATTGCACGTTGTAGCCACGCCACTGCAGATATCGACGTACCGTATCCCAAACCACATAGCAGCGCGCATGCCCCAAATGACAGTAGTCATATACGGTTACCCCACAGCAGTAAATTTTGACCGTGCCAGCTTCTAAAGGTTGGAAAGGTTCTTTGCGTCGGGACAGAGTGTTGTAAATGACTACGCTCATTGAAAAGGGACTAAGTAAATGTGTTATTGATGAAAAGCCTAATTGCCTTTATGTTAAGCCGCTTTGGGCTCCTATTTGCGTGCTTTTTATTGGCAGCCAATAAAAAGGGAAAGACACATTGAGCGTCTTCCCCAAAGATTAAACCAATTCAGCTACGCCAACTTTAGAAAGTCATGTTCGCAGCCTGAACGGTCTCAACCTGCTTCTTCTTAAGCACCAAAAGAATCTGAGTCAAAGATGCAGCGGCCAAAAATGCTAACAGCCCTTTAATACGATTAGGACTCTGCAGAACAATCTCAGTATCATGTTGACCAAAACCACCGACATTGGGGTCATTAGTCAGCGCAGCACCAGCTTCGACAGCATCACCTTTAGAAACGATCAGCTCAGGACCAGGCTTTAAGCTTTCAGTAACAATGGTACCGTCTGCAGTCTCGATAGTAAGCTCCGTGCTGTAATCCCCTTTGGCAATATCAGTAATAATTCCGCCCTTAGAAGCGGTATAGACTACGTTGTTAGTAGCCTGACCAGTGGGATAAACCTGACCACGACCGCGATTACCACCAACGTGAACCTGATACTTACCAAAGCTAACGCTTTTATCATTAGCAGGATCAGGAGAAAGTACAGGGAAAATAATCTCCTCATACTGCTCACCAGGAACAGGCCCAACTAATAGCCAGTTAGAATGTTCGTCGCTGTAGGGAGTATAGAAGGTGCTCCCAATCTCTTCCTTCATTTCTTCGGGAATACGATCGTCGGGAGCTAACTGGAAGCCATCGGGCAGCATCAACAATGCACCAACATTAAGTCCCCCCTTACTGCCATCACCTAGAACCTGTTGAGAATCCAGGTCATAGGGAACCTTAACCACGGCTTCGAACACAGTGTCAGGTAAAACCGCCTGGGGGACCTCAATCTCAGTCTTCTTTTTACCAAGGTGACAGTTGGCACAAACTATCTTGCCAGTTGCTTCCCGTGGCACTTCGTAGTTTTCCTGGGCCCAGAAGGGGTAGGCCGCTGCCGATTGAGCATTGGTCAAGATACAGCCAATTGTTGCGATCGCGACAATTAGACCAGAAACAATGCCCTTCAACAGCTTATTGAACACGCTCAAAAAATTAAATTTCATCCGTCGCACGCCAGCAATTCAATTACGTAGAGAGAAATCAAGTAAAACAAATACCTTAAGCCCAGTAAGGCGCTTCACCAGTTCTAAAATCAGTTTCTGTCCAAGGGCTCAAAATCACCTTGCCATCGTCTGCAACATCGGCATGAGCGAGAGGCAGAGAAAGAGGTGCCGGACCACGGACTACTTTTCCAGTGGCATCGTACTGGGAGCCGTGACAAGGGCACATAAACTTATTGGCACCAGCATTCCAGGGCACTACGCAACCAAGGTGAGTGCACACCGCATTGACACCATAGCTATCCAGGGCACCGTCATCAGTTACAACTAGGTAAGTTGGGTCACCCTTCAAACCTTGAACTAAAGAGCGGTCACCAGCACCATGAGTTTCCAGGTAACTGCTGGCGACAACATCGTTACCCAGCTCATCCTTAGCGGCAACACCACCGCCTGCCGCACCACTACTAGGGGGCAAAAAGTACTTAACAATGGGATAAAGAGCGCCCACAGCTGTACCAGTCGCTGCTCCAAAGGTGAGCAGATTCATAAATTGGCGACGCCCTAAATCAGGGACATCAGGGTTTCCAGAAGCTTGAGCCATAACTATCAGACTATGTATGCGAGTATGAATTTAAAGGCTGCATCGCCCAGTACAAAGCTTCTCAACGGTTAACTGCGATACAGTTGCAGCCCACTTCGTCACAGAAGTTTGCAAATTGCTATGAGTATTATTACATTTTGCCGTCTCAGATAAACCGATCTTCCTAGGGTTTAATGGTCACAATCGTTACGACCAAGAACAATGGGTTTGCGTTTTGAGCCCGGCAAAGTCCCTATCAGTTGTTTATAAAACCCTCTGCCATAAAGGCATAGCCTTATAGCCCTAAACCCGACCACGAACTAACTGAGTCACCCAAAATGCCGCATTCCAATAACTTCTCAAGATGATTCTGTTTCTGAAATCATGTAAACAAATGTAAACACACTTTATTCACACCTATGTCACCCGAAGACTTTCAAGAACTACTCATCAACAAATGGGGATATTCCTTTGATGTGCAAATCCGTAAAACCCCAACCAAAGTTTTCTTTCAAGTCATGTGGCGCTATTTGGAGCAAGTTTCCTTTCCTATGGACGAAGACGAGTATTTAGCTCATCTGAAAGAAATCGTGATGTATTTAGAAGCCATGGGATGTTTGACTCAGGTACAAATGGCCATTGAACAGACCAATGAGCGGCCCCGTTTAGGAAAAGCCGTTAGTATTCCCATCGACCTGGGGAGACGAGCATCAGAATGGCTCCTAGAATGAGGCGAATAGATTTCTAACACTGTGTTTTTTGACACAAATCCTTACCTGTATCCCACAAAAAATCAGCAAAGATTTTGTCTCGATAATTGATTGGTCTGATAATATAAAACATCATAATTGTAATTTAGAATACAGTTTGACTTTTTATCTAAAAATTGAACCTTTAATGTTCAGTTTTTAGCCTGGTCAAGACCTCTTTAAAGCTCTATTTAATAGCCTGAAGCTTTCTGAATAGGAGTGCGCTTAACTGAACTGCGCACTGGAGTCAAAGGGCTTAATGCTAATTTCTCACAGAGAATTCGTAG
>JBCCJR010000044.1:0-19783 GCA_039045805.1 Cyanobacteria bacterium P01_C01_bin.118 | reverse complement strand
CCAGGATGATGCCTGGCGAGCGGCTGAGATGGCAGGATTTGCAGAGGATGTCCGCAATTTTCCGATGCAGCTGCATACAGTGGTAAGTGAAGGGGGCAGTAATCTGTCTGGGGGACAGCGACAGCGATTGATTATTGCCAGAGCGCTGGCGCTAAATCCAAAGTTGTTGTTTTTGGATGAAGCCACCAGTGCTTTAGACAATAAGACCCAGGCAATTGTCAGCGAAAGTCTAGATCGGCTAAATGTTACTCGTGTTGTTGTGGCTCACCGTTTAAGCACGATTCGAAATGCGGATCGAATTTATGTGATTAAGGCCGGTCGAGTGGTGCAGGTGGGCAGCTTTGATGAGCTGGCCCAGCAGCCAGGTGTTTTTGCAGAACTCATCAAGCGACAGTTAGCTTGAGTGCTTCTTAGGCTAACATCACACCGACTGGACCACAGCAAAATAACCACGAGTACGCCAGTCCTCAAATTTTGTGGCGGCTTTTTCAGTTATTGATGGGGTAATGCTAACTAGCGCATCGGATTTAAGGACTCTCAATGCTAGGGCTTTGAAAGGCACTCCAGCGGTAACGATTTCAATGGGGGTATCCATGGGCCACTGGCGATCCTGAACAAATCGACGATAGTTTAGATCGCCTTTTGCAATAATACCTATAGAATTGCTCAACGTGTTAGCAAGATTGGGATTTAAACTATCGAAATGTCTAGGTTCACCCCAGTCTACTTCGGCCTGAATCTGTAATCGCCCATCTTCCATAGCCGTTCTGAGTCTTTGGCCCAGTGAGCGCATCTTGTCAGAAAGATCGTTGTTTAGAAAACTGTTAATGGTTTCCTCTACATCAATGAAGAGTGCATCAGAAACAAACATGGGCCAGGGTTTAACATGAACAACAACACTGATAGTGCTGGATAATCTAAGTATGGCATCCACCATGACCAAATCCCAACATAGCTCATGGCCTGCATTATCAGCAATAAGACGAATCTCTCCTTGATCAAGATTGTGTAAGCGAGCGCTCCACTGTTCACTGTCGTCCAATAATATCCGCTCATGCCAGAGGCTATTATCCCCCTGAGAGGTAACTAGCTGACTGTAATCTGTCTCATTGGCAAACAGAGCGCCGCGCATCGTTGCCTTGAGTAAATCTAGTCCAGATAATTCCGAGAGTTTTTCTAGACCGTTGGTTACGTCTGGAATTGCTTTAGTTAAGGCACTTTGACGGGCCTGGAGGAAAACATCCACTCCAGAGTCAAAGTATCCAGCAATGGAGTTTAACCCATGATAGAAAAGAAACTCTAGATCAAAAAATGATAGGTCGTCCCATGTAAAACCGGTTAACTGATCGAGATAGTTGTGCCAATAGGTTGTTGGACGGGTAAAGACCGTAGTGTCAATGGAGCTGCCATTAATAATTGCTTGAAGCATTATCTGGGCCGCTTGCCCCTTCAAATATGATTCAATGTTCGCAAGAATTTTGGGTAAGCGGCGGGTAATTGTGTAATCTACAAACCCTTGACCGTAGATACGTTTAATGGTGTCGGGATGATTATATAGAGGAGGCATTATTGCTAAACCATTTGAGTCTCAACAAAATAGCGATGGAATGACCTGTACAGTCAGACACAAACTTGAACTGGCCCCCACATCCAATCCTTGCGGACTTTGAGTCTAGCCTTCTTTAGGGTTTCAGAAAACATCATTTTCCCAGATCAAACACCTGACTAGCAGTTAGGGGAAAATCTAAAAATTCGGGGGAGACAACGGACGTATCTCCACGGAACTATTGTAAGTCGTACTCTCCTTCCACTAATGTAGCCACCGTCAGCATCGGCTGTTTAGGGGAGCCTATATAGAGTCACCCGCCGATGCCAAGGTAGCGTTGTTGGGTAGGAGAGAAGAGCATCACAGCCCCTCTCCCCCCTCAGAACCGGACATGATAGTTTCCTCTCATTCGGCTCAAGCCTCCTGCAATCGAGAGGCAGCTGCAGCCTGTCCATGCACTTGTCTGTAACAGTGAGCATGTAAAAGTTTAAGATTCGCATTCGCATCACGTCCTCCCAGTTTAACTGAGTGAGTATCCGTACCATCGTCATAGTTCAGGTACTCCTCTAACGTCATGGTTCGATTCGTTGTGGTTGTCATCGGAGCAATTTCCATCAACAGCTGACCAATCGTCCCAGGATAGCGTCTTATCCTGAACGTGTATCTAGCAGTGGGCACAGAAAATTTTAGAATGGGCCGTAGCAAAATTCTTCAAGAACAAGCATCTGTACTTCTGTGCCACTGCTGCCGGTCGAATCAGATGGTTTGCTAGAATTCCAACTGTTACTAATGTACGGAGGGACATCACTGGACAGTTGACCACAGTCAGCCACCTGGACATCCCATTTCTCAGGAAAATCAGCAATGGGGCTTGAAAACTATAGAGAACGGTACTGCACTCACCTTCTGCCATGAAATACGTTAAGCACATAGGGCGATTGGCTCCAAGGGTTGTCAGGTCGCTCCTGATGGCAATCCTGGTAATCATTGTGGCCGGAACCGCCGTTTTAGGTGCTAGTAACTCACAGCAAGCGGTTGAGCTGCCCGCCTCCAGCCAGATTGCTGCCCGTGCCTTACCCGGCATCTATTCGGTGCCATCGTCGTGCTCAGTTCCCATCATTCCGGCCATTATCACCGAGCAAGAAATTGAGCTGCGCCAGTATCAGCTTGACTTTGCCAAATTTATCGAAGAGCAGGCCACCCTTGATAAGGAAGCGGCCCTTACTAGCAGTCGCGATGTCCTGGCCATCGAAAAGTTTCGCATTGATTGCGAAATCATGGTGACGCAAGCAAAACAGATACTGACATCGGAGGATGTTTCCCCGTTACCTACAATTCAGGTAACGCCCCAGGAAGTCGAATTACGGAAACGTCAGTTTGAAATTGCCAAACAAATTGACGAAGAAGAAGCTACTGCCCAGGAAGCCGGTGTTGCATCCCTTAATCGTGTATGGGCGGCCCGACGCTCTCGCACAGATTCAGAGATTCTGTTTATCCAGGCAAAGATACAGGAAAAGCTTCAAGAAGAATAATGCTACGTCTTATATTTGACGTGGAAGCATTACACCTGTGCTGGGTTCAAAGCCACAAAGCTAACTGGAGCAAAATCTACTAAAAGAGAGTAAGAGATTGATAGAAACTACGTGGGCTGCATGGCCTGCCTTATGGCTACTCTGCGAGAAGTCTTGCGCTTGTATCAATAGCGCTCAATTGATGTTGGGGGTTTCACCCAGTGAGGGTCTGACCATCGACGTATTGCGAGATTTTAGCTTATGTTAGAATCAGCTCCCTAATGCACCATGAGAGAAGCTGGATTATCCAAAGGTTAGAGATAAAGACTGGCAAATACGGCAATGATTGTTATCGTACAAACCTGTGACTCTTATCACAGTCTCTATCTATATTGTGATAAAAGTCACAGGTTTGTCTGTTCTTTAGGAAATTGCTCAAAATCTTAGATATTTTTTCAAAGTTTGCTCTATAATAAGCTCAACTTAAGTCAGTTAGCGAATTCCTGTTGTTCCCTTAAAGAGATTCACTCCAGCAGTAGACCTTGTTCAGTGAGACATGGAGAATCTTTATAAGATGTTTAGAGGCAGTTTTTTAGCACATTAATATACTTTCAAATTTCTAATGTAGAGACCTGCGTTCTGTTTTCACTGCGGCAACGTTCTACGGTGCTTATGGACAGTAGCTGATATCTGAAACGCTCATTCCAGAAATCTGCCGTGCTAAAAATCTCACATATGTTTTTGTATAGTAGTAAACGGGTTTAAGAAATGCAATGTCAGAGCTACTAACCACTACATCTGCCCTCACTGGAGTTGCAATCCCTATTTTTGAGATAATCTGGCGAACAAGGGATGGGCTGTTTGGTAGATTTCGGGCACATCGTAAAAGAGCGCAAGAGAAACGCCAGATTAATACAGCTCTTCTAAATTATGAGAAAAGGTTTAAGGAGATCCATGGCAGCATACGGTTTATCGGAAAAAGTGAATCCGTAGATGTGAATTCAGTTTTTACTGATGTTGAATATATTGCCAACAGAGAATGTCTGCAAGAAAATGATTCGCTGCAAGCTCTTGAAATACAGGAGACTGAGTTTCGTGATGGGCGGCGGCTTAACAAAAATCGGAAGGCACGGCGTAAATCTGTTTTTGATATTGCTAAAAAGACTCCACATTTGATCCTCTTAGGTGGACCTGGTGCAGGTAAGACTACATTTCTTAGAAAAGTTGGCATAGAAGCCTTAAAGCCTCCTAAACAATCAAGATACGGCCATCGCTGTATTCCTGTCTTTCTTCCACTTAAGAGACTTGTCTCTAAGAATACAAATATTGAAAAAATAATTCGTGAAGAATTTGAGATTTCTGGCATACCGGATGCTAAGGAATTTACCAGAGAAGCCCTGAGAACAGGAAAGCTCTTGATTCTTTTAGACGGTGTGGATGAGATCCCCTATGCAAATTTGAACAATGCCTTGGCAAAGATAAAAGAGTTTGTCAATGATTATGGCTCTAATAGATATGTTGCTTCTTGTCGTGAAGGAGCCCATTATCACCGATTTCTAGAGAGTTTTATGGCTGTCCAGATAGCCGATTTTAGTGACTGTCAAATCAGAAACTTTGTCAAATTCTGGTTTGCTACTGAAGCTATTGATGACGATCAGCCTCAAGCCAAAGAGATTAATACTGAGAGGCGTAAGAAATTTTTGACCATGCTGCAGAAGGATAGAAACTCTGCAGTAAAAGAATTGGCTAGAAACCCTCTCCTACTAACCTTATTGTGCCTGGTTTATCAAGGGTCTAACAACCTACCCAACAATCGTGTAAGTCTGTTTCAGCAGGCTTTAGAATTATTTATCAATAAGTGGTTTGCCTTTAAGAAAGTCCAGCCAAACCCTATCCTCGATCAAGAGTTTGATCCAATTTTAGAAAGAGCGATGCTTTCTGAAGTTGCCTATAAAGGGTTTATTTCAGATCGAGTATTTTTTAAGAGAAGCGCACTGGTTCACCATATTAGAGCTTATATGGAAGCCAACTTAAATGCCCCAGATCTGGATAGTCAAGAGGTTTTAGATACGATTAAAATTTATCAGGGTATTTTAATCGACCAGGTACAAGACTACTACTCGTTTTCCCATGTTGCCTTTCAAGAGTACCTAACCGCCAAGTATATCTACGACAACGATAAGCTCCATGAGTTAGTGCAGAATTATATTTTTGATCAACGCTGGCAAGAAGTTTTTTCAATGGTCTCTGGCTCCCTAATATCAGGTTCTGACAAGCTTTTGCGGCAGATGGTATATGTAAGTAAAGAGGATCTTGACGACGAAAGAGTTAGGGGCGTAGTAGCCTGGTCAGAAAAATCAGTTTCTGCAAAAGTCCAGGCTTTTGCCAATAAACTGCCTCTATGTGCTGACCACATCAAGGGTAAGCATCTGGAATGTCGTGCTTGGGATTTAATTATCAAACATGCTGCCACCTTTTATGTTCTAGGTGCACTGCTGTATTCATATACGGATGCATTAAAAGGTTGCGGGGAAAATGAGGTTAACTCGATCAGTCATCATATGGATCTGAGCAATATGTTGATGAAATATTCGTCGGCTTTAATTTCTCAGGTGCATGAGTATTTGTCGGCAAAATCTTTCAAGTCTTCTAAGGGAGATGAACTTCAGTACTTTATCAACCTTACTGGAACCATTAAAAATACGGGGATATTATCTAAATCAGTTATCAAAATTGAAGGACATAAACGCCATCTGTCAAAATTGAGAAAGTTAAGGGAACAGCTTAAAAAGACAGGTATTTTTCATAATTTGAAGACTACACCCCTCAGAAAAAACCTGGCACTGTTAGAACAAAAGGAAGCCCTTGGGAAAAAATACTCTGTTGAGGAAAGCAAATTTCTTATTCGACAGATGTGGAGAAACTGGCAGCACAGTCTAGGCCTTTCATCCTTAGATATTACAGAGATGTCTAAAGATGAGGGCAAGTTGTTAGAAAAGTACTTATATACTAATTTATTGATTATTAATTGCCGTATCCGAGCAGTCAAAATTTCCCATGATTCCTGGAATAAAACACTATTGCAGATGATGCAGCGAGCGGTTTAGGATCGAAGATCTAATAGCTTGTCGATCTCTCCCCTCTTAGGAGGGTTGCCCTTTGGGCGGAGTGGGTTTCGATCACTAGCGCTAACGGTCAACCCACCCCGGAGCCCCCTAATATCGCAGGTAAACCTATCCTGAGGCTTAGCAGTGTCGCTGTTTTGTTTAATGCCTGCTAAACATGAGGTAAAGAGTACAAACGGTCTCAAATAAATTTAAAAATAAAAATCTTGTATCCATAGATGACCATTCTGATCGTGATCATAGATTGTTTAATGAGAATTATTATTTCATCAAAAATAATTTCTCTCTATCACGTTCTGGGTGGCCAGTTCAGTATTAAAACTAATGATTTCAGCGGCACTGAACTGCAGCTGTTGAGTCTGGTCGATCCGACCAATCCTGTTCCTTTGGGAGTGCTGGATGTGGCCGAGTTGATTCCTAATATTGATGGGATCAATAGTGTTGCGGTTAGCAATGGTTTGGTTGCGATCGCAATCGGTGCTGACCCTCAAACAGACCCTGGCTTTGTCGCGGTTGCCGACATCGCTGCGGTGGCTGCTGGCGGCACTGACTTCACCGTTGTAGAAGTTGGCGCGTTGCCCGACAACATTGTCTTTAGCCCCGATGTAAGCTACTGACCGCTAACGAAGGTGAGCCTGACGAGGGTGTGGACCCCGATGGTTCCATCAGCATCATTGATGTCTCCGGCGGTTTAGCAGGTATCTCCCACCACCGTTGGGTTTGAAGCCTTTAACGGACGGGAAGCCGACCTGCGGGCTGACGGCATCCGCATCTTTCCCGATGCGGGTGTTGCCCAAGACTTTGAACCTGAATATGTGGCCGTTTCTCCCGATGGCACCCAGGCCTTTGTTACGTTGCAAGAAAACAATGCCCTGGCCATTGTTAATCTGGAGACCAACGAAGTAGAGGGAATTGTTCCCCTGGGTGTGAAAGACTTTAGCCAGGGTCTGCTCAACTTGACCACCTTTGATAAGTAGGTGGACTCAATATAGGCTACGGTTTCACTCCGATGTTCCATCAATTTCTGAGCCAGGGGAAAAGAGTGACAATCTACTCTTTTCCCCTTTACTCTTTACTCTCCATCGATTTTCAACTAAGCGGGTTATCCCAATTAGCTATCAGATGTCGAAGCCCCCTTTTATGGATATATCTGCGTTTTTCCAATCATATAGGCAAAATCTACGAAATCAAACTGCTTGTTTATGTTTTATAAAATCCACTTACTTGCCAGCTGCTTTTTGGTGAGAGGCTGTTGCTTGTAACTCTTCCACTGCATCCCATGCGGCTGCACATGCAGGTGATGTGCCTCCTTGCTCTGCGCAAACTTTGCGGGCTTCTTGGCGAGCCACATCAATCTCATCTTCGATAAACAGGCGCTTCGGCTTTTCGACAAAATCGCTCTTACGCAGAATATCGGAAATTGAAATGATACCGAGTAAACGCCCCTGCACTACGGGAGCACGGCGGATTTTTGTATTGGCAAATAAACGAGCCACATACTCTACACCCAAATCTGGGGGCACCACAATGCAAGGCTTGGCCATGATCTCAAATACTCGCATGTCTTTAGGATCATGACCGTAGGCAGCGACCTTATAGACAATGTCTGTCTCGGTCACTATGCCATAGGGATCGTCTTCACTACGGCGGTCTACAATTAGTGCACGTAAGCCTTTATCTTTCATTAGTTGAACGGCTTCGGCCACAGTTGCTGAACCACCGATAGTAATTACATCGGCGGTCATAATATCCTTTGCCTGCATCATGATTGCTCTGTCCTCGTCTAAAAATAAATAAAAGAGATTCTCAAGCAAGAGAGAATCTCTTGGTTCACCCTTTAGTCAAACCCTTAACTTGTTTGATTTTGTAAAGCTACCTAAATAGATTAAACATCATATTCCCGCTGTTGCAAAACCTCTGGATCATCCATATAGGAATCATTTTCATAGAAATCTTTCTTGGGCTTCTCAACAAAGTCGCTCTTGCGGATAATATCAGAAATCGAAATTACGCCGAGGAGGCGTCCCTGTACCACTGGAGCACGGCGAATTTTAGTATTGGCAAACAATCGCGCTACATACTCCACACCGAGCTCTGGCGTGACTACAATGCAGGGTTTGGTCATAATCTGAAAAACCCGCATTTCCTTCGGATCATGCCCATGGGCAGCAACCTTGTACACAATATCAGTTTCCGTCACCATGCCATAGGGATCGTCTTCATTGCGCCGTTCCACAATCAGCGCCCGCAGACCCTTGTCCTTCATGAGCTCAACAGCTTCAGCAACTGTTGCTGAACCGCTAATGGTAATGACATTTTTAGTCATAATTTCTCGTGCTGCCATCATTATCCCAATCTCCTTATTTACAAATCAAACTTTTCAAATTGGTTGCATCAATTGATCCGCGTCAATTGACGCGCGTCTACCATCAACCTCGATTTAAAAACCTGTTATGTATGCCTCTAGCTTTGTTCTGCCCCATCTTCGATAACAAGGGTTACTCTATAGGTAGACATTAACGCTCTCTATCTCCTCTCTGTAAACAAAATGCATAGTTATTTGTCTTGGTAGGCTGGATCCAGCAAAACAAAGGTGAAGTTTGGTAGGCTACTAGATATCTGGATTCAGAATCTACAGACTGAAGCCAGTGGTACCCATCGGGTCCCAGTGATTGTCACCAACATTCGCATTGCCCATGACGGCCGATCCTCAAAAAAATCCTATTTGGGAAAGACTAGATTCAGGAAGACGTAGCAAAGCAGCCCAAGGCGGATATGCTGGCTATGGTTCTCCTGCCTTTGGCGAAAAATCGGTCAATGGCAACCTAGTGGCCGATGAAAAAGAGCAGCAAATTATTGATCTAATTCGCCGTCACCATAAGTCCGGTAAGTCACTACAGCAAATTGCCAACTGGATGAATACCCAGGGCTATAAAACCAAGCGTGGTCGGCAATGGCAACGAATATCAATTAAGCGTGTACTGGATAGACTCTATGGAAAAACTCCTAGAATTACCGAGACGCCCAACCAAACTACACCCGCATCAAATCAGGATGACCAGGCATAACCTAAATCCCCTAGAATGCTTTTATATAGAATTTATGGGGGATATAACGTTACATCCCTAATATATACCTCAAATTGTCTAAAGTCTATATTCAATAAGGTTTTAATCTTTCTTTTCTGTTACATCCCTCATGCCCCTTGATAAGGCCCTAAACTCAATGTCGGTGTCCCCTGGCGGTCATAGTGGGGCTATTGACGATGGGGGCATTAATAATACGGTTGATGGCGCAGCTGAGAATTCAATTTCACCGTCATCGCCGGATGCGTTGCAAACAGTGACGCCGATGATGACCGATGCCATTGATCGGCAAGTTTTAATGGTGTCATCTGACTGGTCGCTGCATCGGACAATTGCGGCTATGGGGGCGTTAAGGAGCAACTGTGATCTGATACCGGGCAGCGTCAATAGCCGCCATGCTAGCTGTGCATTGATTGTGGAAGATCAGCAGATTATTGGCATTTTTACAGAGCGGGATATTGTTAGGCTGACGGCCAATGGCACGCATTTGGGGGAGTTGACCGTTGCTGATGTGATGACATCACCGGTAAAGACGTTGCAGCAGTCTGCATTCCAAGATATTTTTGCGGTTTTGTTTTTATTCCGACGCTATCGGATTCGACATTTACCCATTGTGGATGAGGAGAATCGTCCGGTGGGGATTGTCACGCCTAACAGCATTCGTCAGGTGTTACGCCCGGCCAATTTGCTAAAGATGCGGCGAGTGGCCGATGTGATGTCCACCGATGTGGTCCATGCTGCGCCGACGACTAAGGTGATGGTGCTGGCGCAGCAGATGGCGGAACATCGGGTTAGCTGTATTGTGATTGTGGATGTAGAGAGTTACGACACCCAAAAAAGGGAGCTACAGGCATTTATGCCGATGGGTATCGTGACTGAGCGCGATATTGTGCAATTTCAGGCGCTGGAGCTGGATCTAAGACGGTTGACGGCCCAGGATGTGATGAGTACACCGTTGTTTTTGTTGCAGCCAACAGATTCTTTGTGGACGGCCCACCAGGAAATGCAAACGCGTCGAGTGCGCCGTTTAGTGGTGTCCTGGAACTGGGGCAGTGGGTTGGGAATTGTGACTCAGACTAGCCTGCTGAGGGTATTTGACCCGATTGAGATGTACGGCATCATTGAAAGTATGCAGCAGACGCTTAATCAAATTGGAGATGGTACAAGTTCGCCCCACTCTCCTGGTGCAAATTCACAGCTCAATCAACAGGAGCAGGTCACTGATTTGTTGTTTGATATTGAAACTAAACTGTTGAGTCTTTCTAGTCAGGAGACTGTTGCTGAACGGCAACAGATGGTGGTGGATGGGGCGCTGCGATCGCTACAGCAGGTACAGGCGATGTTGGGAAGGTAGAAGAGGAGGAGGGGGAAGAGGGGGAAGATCTGCCTCCTAATTCCTCCCCCTCCTCCCCTTGCTATCCCTTTGCCTGCTGCCAATATTCATAAACGCTGGTGGCCATGGTGAGGACGCCGGTTGCGATCGCATCCTCATTCACCTCAAACTTAGGGTGATGCAGCGGATAGTTGTGGCGGTCTTCAAACCCCACCCCCAGACGAAACATGGTGCCCGGTACCTTTTCTGTAAACAGGGCAAAATCTTCGGAACCCATGGAGGGTTGCGCGAGCCATTCGATGCGGCTATCCCCCAGGGCGGACTGGGCGGCATTGGCCACAATCTGCACCAGACTTTCTGTATTGATCACCGAGGCCACCCGACGCTGGTAGTTGAGTTCGTATTTTGCACCGTGGATTTGGCACACCCCGGCGATGATGTCTTCGATCCAGGTGGGCAGCTTGGCGTGGATGTCAGGATGTAGCGATCGCACTGTTCCCTGCATCACCACCCGGTCGGCAATCACATTGGCCGCCTTGCCCCCAGAAATTTTGCCAATGGTCACCACCACTGGATGTAACGGATTTAGCTGACGGCTAATGGCCTGTTGCAAAGTGGTCATTATTTGGGAGGCCACCCAAATAGCATCGATGGCTTCATGGGGGCGGGCCCCGTGGCCCGACTCACCGATAATCACAATCTCCAGATCGTCCGCCGCTGCCGTCAGCGCCCCCCGACGCAGACCCACTTTCCCTCCCTGGATTGTCGGAAATACATGCACCCCAAAAATCGCCGCCACATCCGCCAGTACATTGTCGGCGATCATCCATTTAGCCCCCTGCACCGTTTCCTCTGCAGGCTGGAATAAAAATCGAGTGGTGCCCGCAAAGGGTTGCTGCTCGCTGAGTTCTGCCAGCACCATGGCGGTACCTAAACCGACGGTGGTGTGCACATCGTGACCGCAGGCGTGCATAATGCCCTGATTTTTAGAAGCAAAGGGCAAGTCCACCTTTTCAGGAATGGGCAGGGCATCCATATCGGTACGTACGGCCAGGATGTCAGAGATATCGCCTTTACCTTCCAGGTTGGCCACTACGCCAGTTTTTCCAACCATTTCCTGCACGTGAAAGCCATAGGATGACATGACTCCGGCGACGTAGGCAGCGGTTTGGTACTCTTGGCCGCTGAGTTCCGGGTGGGCGTGAATGTGACGACGGATTTCGATCAGGCGAGGGGTGATCTTTTCGGTGATGGCTTTAATCTGGTCGTGCATGGTGTAAGGAGATTCGCTTACCCAACAGCGATGAGACTGACCTGCCGGTGGGGGTTGGTTTTGAGATGGACCTCGAAAAACTGGAGTACATTGCCGAGACCGACGAGTTGTTCCATTGGCTTCAACGCTCGTTGGTTGTACGCTCTGATGCCCTGGCAAGGCGGCATCAAAAAAGCTTATACCAACGGCTCGACAAAGCCGAGGAAGCGCTTAGTAAACTGGTCAACAAACGTCATAAAGACTACTGTACCCTCAAAAACAACGTTCAGACAATTCTCAACCGTTATCGGGTCAACCGTTATCGAGTCAACGATTATATGTCCACCGAAATCTCCACCGAGATGGTGACTCGCTAAAAGGGTCGGGGGCGTCCCAGTCGCAAAGATCCCACTGGCAAAATCGTTGAACCTCTGTTTCGGGTATCGTTTAAACGTCAAACAAAATCGTGACGGGTCTTTTGAAATGACACCGCTCTCTGATCTGCAACGAAGCATCCTGAAACTGATGAAGATTCCTGATTCCATTTATGTTCTCCCGGACCCATTTATTCCAAACTCAACTTAGAAATCAGCGAACGGCACGTACTTAACTTATCTACCAAATGGCCCCATATGACTCAACTTAATTTTGCTATGTGGGACAGTCTGCTGCGAAACTATGTCGATCACCAGGGTCGGGTAGCCTATGTCTGTTGGCAGCAAGAAGCGCTGCCGGAGCTGGAGCAGTGGCTCACAGAGATGAGTCATATAGACCTGAAAGGATTGGAAAAAACGGATGCGATCGCAACTCTGCTAAACCTCTACAATGCCCTTACCATCCGACAGGTGCTTTACAAGTATCCCATTGCTTCCATTCGCCCCACAGTGTTTGGCATTCCCAACTGGCTAGCCTTTCTACGATTTTTTACCAAGACAGTTTACACCCTGAAGGAGCAATCCCTAAGTCTGAATAATATAGAGCACGACATTTTGCGCCAGCAGTTTCTCGATCCGCGTATTCATTTTGCCCTGGTGTGTGCATCCGTCGGTTGTCCATTATTGAGAGCGGAGGCCTATAAGCCAGATAAGCTAATAGAGCAGTTGGATAAGGATTGCGATCGCTTTATCAACAACCCAGATAAGGTCCGCTACGATGCGGTCAGCCATACCCTGTATTGCAGCAAAATTTTCAAATGGTACAAAGCGGATTTTCTAACTGTGGCAGACTCAATTGTGGAGTATTGCGATCGCTATTACACTGCCACTCAGATATCCAAATCCGCGACCGTGGTCTATCTACCCTACAGTTGGGAATTAAATGGGAGTTAATTCAATGGACCAGGAAACAACTACTTGGCTAACAGAAGTTCAGTCGCCACCGCCGCCACCGCCAAGGTCCACATCGATAGGCCATGAAGATGATGCTTTCCCCCCTGGACTCACGCCAAGAGAAACCGACATCCTTAAGCTGACCATAGTAGGGTTAGATAATTTGCAAATCGCACAGCGTTTGGGCACAACACGTCACAATGTTGAAAAATATATTCTCCGTCTCCAACAGAAAGTTACTAGATACAGCCAGGAATCACCACTGAATTACATACTCAACAATAGAGACTGATTTACCGGCAGAAGGTATTAACGCACATCTTCATAAAACCTCTTTAGCCAGGAACCAGGGACACCCATGCCCCACATAAACCCAATAGCCAGATAGATAAAATTGGCCTTTAGCGGTCCCCATTTCGCCACCCGACGGTCCGAAGATTGTACCAGTCGGTTTACCTGACAAATGCGGCCTATTTTGGACAATTTTAGACACAGATCTGCATCTTCCATAATCGGTAAGCTTTCATCAAAACCGCCACAGGCCCAGAAGTCCGAACGGCGACAGAACATCACCTGGTCCCCAAATAAAATCCGTAACCCATTGCGAAAAAAACGATAAGGGCGAAACAACAGCGCCGCATAGTAGGTCTTGACAGTGTTGTGCAAAGAGATCCCCCAACGGGTAGTGGACGGTCCTGCCATAACAGAAATAAAGCCACCGCAGGCAATATATGGATTTGCCAGGGTGAAGTCCATCAGCGCCACCACATCGTCCGGCACCCGCGTATCGCCATGGAGAAAGCATACAATATCACCGGTGGCCTGTTTTGCCCCCAGATTCATTTGCACAGAACGACCCGGTCGCTCAGCAAAGATAACCTTGGCTCCCCCTTCCTTGGCGATAATTACAGTGTCATCGGTGCTGCCACCATCCACCACAATAACTTCAGCAGCGGCTGGGGCCAGAATGTTTAAGTGACGCAGAGTACGGCCCAGACAGCGAGCTTCGTTCAAGACTGGAATAATAATAGAGACCTGAGCCACTGATATCTATGGAGCGAAACAACCTTGCATTTTACGACCAACAGGCCGCCCAATGGTGGACTGAAACAGCGACAATCTTCGCGTTGAATAAGATGAACCCGCTGCGGTTTAAGTATTTTGATCGAGTAATTCCTCGCTGGCAAGGTCTGAGGGTGTTAGATGTGGGCTGCGGTGGCGGTTATACCTGTGAGTTTTTGGCTCGACGTGGGGCGATAGTGACTGGTATTGACCAATCTGCGGCCTGTATTGAGGTGGCAAAACGCCATAGCTTAGCTATGGAATTGACCATTGATTACCGGGTAGGTGTGGGGGAAAATTTAGCATTTGAGGATAACGGCTTTGATGTGGTGATCTGTGTGGATGTGTTGGAACATGTGGAGAGTCCCAAGGCCACGGTGACAGAAATTGGCCGGGTGCTAAAGCCGGGGGGGCTGTTTTGCTTTGATACGATCAGTCGCACCTGGCAGTCTCGCTGGATGATGATCTGGTTATTGGAGAATGTGTTACGACAAATTCCCCAAGGAATTCATGACTGGCGGAAGTTTGTTAGACCAGAGGAGTTGGATGAACTGCTACTACAGGCGGGATTTGCTAAGGCCACTATGGAAGGGTTTGACCTGTTTGGCCGTAATCCTTTGGCTCAGATAACAAATCTGATGCACTTTTGGAAAACGGGTGGGTTTCGGGTACGGTTTGATGAGGATACGCGAGTGATGTATATCGGTACAGCCCAATGGGTGAAGGGAGGATGATGAGTAAACTGCCAAGATCGTTCAATTATTACTGGAGTACGATTCTGCCCCGCCATTTAATGCTGGTTCGCCCGAAAAAGCAGGTTCTGAGATTGTCAATAAAGCAGTGCTATACATGCAGAAGCTATCAAATTTAGAACTTGCAAAAGCAGCAAGCCAATTGCTCCTAATCCTTCAAGGAGGAAATCTATTCTTGTGGTGTGGCTCAACGTCTTGGTCTAGCCCGTGAGCCGGTGATGAGAACTTTTCGTTGGGCTGCTTGATAATGATGTAGAGAATCGGCACTACAAACAGACTTAGAAACGTGGCAACAAACATGCCGCCAAAGACAGCTGTACCAAGAGACTGTCGACTGGCAGCCCCCGCCCCGGTTGCAATCACCAGCGGGAAGATACTGCTTAGCGTCGAGATAGCGGTCATCAAAATGGGCCGCATTCTAGACTCAGCCGCGCTGATTGCGGCTGCCGTAATAGATTTTCCCTGGTCTCGCAGCTGATTGGCAAATTCGACAATTAAAATTGAGTTTTTGCTGGCCAAGCCAATCAGCATCACTAGGCCAATTTGACAGTAAACATCGTTGGGCAACCCTCGTATAGATTGAGCCAGGAGCGCGCCTAAAACGGCCAGCGGCACTGCAAACAGAATAATGACCGGGTCAACGTAGCTCTCATACTGGGCTGCCAACACTAAAAAAACAAAGATAATTCCTAAGCCAAAAATAATCGGAGCCTGGTTACCTGACTCGATCTCTTCGAGAGCGGTACCTGACCATTCGTAGCCCAGACTGGCCGGTAATACCTCACTGGCAACCTGTTCCATCGTATCAAGCGCCGCACCAGAACTGACCCCCTCTGCAGCCTGACCGCGAATCGCAATAGAGCGCAAGAGATTGTAGTGATTGATGGTCTGCGCTCCTGTTGTCTCAGTCAAATTGACGAGATTCCCTAGTGGAATCATTTCATCGCGATTGGAGCGCACGTATAACCGATTAATGTCATCTGGCTGAGAGCGATGCTGCTGATCGGCCTGTACATAGACGCGGTAAGTTCGCCCTTGCAGGGTAAAGTCGTTGATATAGCGCGAGCCTAAGTAGGTTTGCAGCGTGTCAAAGATTTCATCAACATCAACATCTAGAGATTTTGCTTTATCCCGGTTGACCTCGATTTCAATCTGGGGCGTACTAGCAGCATAGGTGCTAAAGACCCGTTGCAAATTCTCACTCTGGTTGACAACTCCCAAGAAATTGGACATATTACTGACAAGCTCACCAATGCCCAATGCACCTCGTCTGTCTTGGAGCTGAAACTCGAACCCACCAAAGTTACTGAGACCCTGGATAGAGGGTGCATTGACCGGAAATACTCGGGCTTCAGTAATCTGTGAGAACGGTTCAAAAAGCTGTGGAATCAAGTCTAAGGTCGATAGTCCTTGAGGTCTTTCTTCCCAAGGTACCAATCTTGTCCAGATGACACCGCTATTGGCCGTGCTACCGCTAAAGCCAAACCCACCTACTGCAAAAACAGCTCTCACGCCAGGCTGAGCCAAGAGAATCTCTTCGACCTGTCGCATGACTTGACTGGTTTGATTGAGAGAAGTGCCCTCTAGCCCCTGAACCAACGTAATAAAATAACCCTGATCCTCATCTGGCAAGAAAGCCGACGGTAGAGCATTGTAGAGCCAGCCAGTCACAACCAACAGCGCTACAAAAATCGCTAAAACAACCCCCTTCAAACGGGTCAGCAGCTGTAGCACGTCACGATACTGGTCACGCAGCCAGTCGAGCCATCGGTTAAATCGATCAAACAGCCAACCCAGCCAGCCGCCGCGAGCTCGTTTGCGACGCAGCAAGAGTCCAGAAAGCGTCGGGGTCAACGTTAGAGCGTTGAAGGTGGAAAGCGCGATCGCAAAAGCAATTGTTAAAGCAAACTGTCGATAGAGCGCTCCGGTTGTGCCTGGGAAAAAGGCCACCGGGATAAACACCGCCATCAGCACCAGCGAGGTTGCAATCACAGCGCTGGTGAGCTCACGCATGGTTTGAATAGCAGCCTGTTTAGGCGACAGCTCACGATATTGAATTTTGGCCGAAATATCTTCGACGACAACAATGGCATCATCGACCACCATCCCGGTCGCCAGCGTGAGCCCAAACAGCGTCAGACTGTTGATCGAAAAGCCAAAAATCCTCACAATCGCAAATGTGCCAATCAGTGCCACCGGAATCGTCACCGCCGGAATCACAGTTGTGCGCCAGTCTTGCAAAAAGATATAGATGACCAATACGACCAGACCCACCGCCTGGATTAGTGTCCAGATAACACGAGAGAGCGACTGCTCAACATATTCAGTGATGTCAGAGCCAATCTCATATTCCATTCCAGCCGGGAAATCTTGTGACAGCTCCTCCAGAGTATCTTTGACACCTTGAGCGACTGACAGCGCGTTACTACCTGGCAGTTGAAAAATCCCTATACCAACTGATTCGTTCCCACGAAATCGCATAAATGTGTTGTAGCTCTCAGCGCCGAGTTCTGCCCGCCCAATATCCTTAAGCTTGACCAGTTCGCCATTTTCTCCAGTCTGGATGACTAACTCTTCAAATTCGGATACGCTCTCCAAACGGCTGACGGCCCGTAGGTCAATTTGAAAGGTCTGATCCTCTGGAGCCGGTGCCTGACCAATTTGGCCCGCGCCGACTTGAATATTCTGCTCTCTCAAAGCATCTGCAACATCTTCAGCAGTCAAATTACGGCTGGCCAGACGGCGCGGATCTAGCCATAAACGCATCGCGTAGGTGCGCTCACCATAAAGCACAACATCTCCTACACCAGGCACTCGGCGTAGGGCATCTACCATATACAGGTCAGCGTAGTTGCTCAAAAAGATGTTGTCATAGGTATCGTCTTCTGAAAAGAGACCGATTGCTAGCAAAATACCGCTGCTTCGCCTAGCAACCGTCACCCCTGTCTGTCGAACCTCGTCTGGTAGCTGAGGCTCCGCTATCGAAACTCGGTTTTGAACATCAACCGCCGCAATATCTGGATTACGGCTAGCATCAAAAGTAACCCTGATACTGCTGACACCGTTGTTGCTACTGCTAGAGGTGATGTATCGCATCCCTTCAACACCATTTATTTCTCGCTCAATAACTGTCGTCACCCCTTTCTCAACGGTCTCAGCATCGGCTCCTGTGTAGTTACTGGTAACCTCAACCGTAGTAGGGCTGATGTTGGGATACAGAGCAATGGGCAGCGTCGGAATACTGATAGCTCCAACGAGAAAAATGATGATGGCAAAAACAGTGGCAAAGACAGGCCGTTTGATAAAAAAGTTGACCATAAAAGATGCCTAGCAAGAAGGTCAGCGGAGAGGCATAATCAGGCGGATTCAGAACATACGCGCCTGCCAAGTCCTAGGTGATTGGTCTGACTAGATTCACAGTAGTGGTAGAAGCAAGACTTATAAATACACAGACCTCGTAGTTTATTGCCTAATCCTCCAAGTTAGAATTTTATGAGTCATCTATAATGCTGAGTGGAATTCGATTGAATGAATCGATATGACGGATCAAGTCATCAGCCCAGCCAGTCACCAGGCTCAGTGCCAAGAATTAGCGTCACTGCTCACTCGTCATACGGAGGGGAAAGGAGACGGGGTTCATCAAACTCCGATCAATCAAATGTTATTGCAGCGAGCATCTTCAGTGCCCACTGCAATACACGGTGTCTTCAATCCTTTCTTTGCCATATTGGTTCAAGGAAAAAAGAAAGTTTTGCTGGGTGAGGAAGTCTATCCTTATAGTGCAGCTCAATATCTTGTAGCTTCAGTTGATTTACCGTTGAGCGCATTTGTTGTAGAGGCAGCGCCTGAAAAGCCTTATCTAAGTCTCAAGGTGAATATAGATCCCTGTCAACTCTGTGATCTAGCGATTCAAACTAATCCGACCAAGCTCCAACAAGAGAATGCAGTTAGAGGGTTATTTGTCAGAACGGTTGATCAACCATTGCTCGATTGCACGCTCAGACTAGCGAAGCTTTTGGATACACCACAGGATATTGCAATCCTTGCTCCGCTAATGATGCGTGAGCTCTACTATCACCTTTTAATGAGTGACCAAGGTGCAGCGGTTCGCCAAATTGCCACCTCTGGTAGTAATATGCAGCGGATTGCCGAAGTAATTAAACAACTCAAAGCTGATTTAGCACGACCGATGCAGGTTGAGAATCTCGCAAGGCAAGCAGAGATGTCTGCTTCCTCTTTTTATCATCATTTCAAAGCAGTGACATCCATGAGTCCGCTGCAATATCAAAAACAATTAAGACTCCTCGAAGCCCGTCGTCTGATGCTTGCCGAAAACTTTAATGCGTCCAATGCCGCCTATCAGGTGGGGTATGAAAGTCCTTCACAATTCAGTCGTGAGTATTCTCGAATGTTTGGTGCACCGCCTATTAAAGATATGGAAAGGTTACGGATGGTTTGAACACCAAGTGTTCAGCTGCTGCTGAGATTAAACGGGTTGGGTGAGATCGCCGCTCAACTCTCTGCTATAACGAACGGAACTCAAGATTCTGGCTGAGAGGCTAAATTTATTCACCACTGTTGAGCTTCACGTTACGCCACTCAGGTTGCTTGTGTAGACGAACCTAAAAGCTTATCCACCAGTGTTGAACAGGGGCAGCGCAAGAAAAAAGAGCCACAAATGTGCTAGTCATTGGTAACACCAGCAAGTACCTTGAGCATATAGTCTGGTTTCATAGACGCCAATTTAGCCTTTTGCCGGATACTGCGTTTCGATGAGGTTTCCTGATT
>JBCCJR010000043.1:0-20135 GCA_039045805.1 Cyanobacteria bacterium P01_C01_bin.118 | reverse complement strand
CCGCTGGGACGCAATCGCTAGGGGGTCCGTCGTATCCAAGAGCCACTGGGCCTCTGTTTCCGACAGCTTTAGAAATGAGGCATATTTCAATAAATCATTTACCAAACCGATGGCCTGAGCTGGATTTTCCCAAAACATGGGTCGCCAGTTGACATCCAACACCACCCGACCATTTTGTTCTTGAATCCAATCTACCGCCTGTAGCATGGACTCGCGGGTCTCGGGATAGGCCAAACCTAAGGTACCGAGGACTAAATACTTAGCTCCGGTAAATAAGCGGGGGTCGATGCGATCGCAAATTAAATGGGCATCCGCAAAAATAGTCGGATCCGCCAAAGAGAACCCAGCAAATGAACGCTCTCCTACTTCATCCGTCAACACATACACCTCACGTGTGGGGGCCGTCGGATGCTGCTGTAGACCTCGCGAGCCAACATTTAAATCATCTAGCAATCTCGCCAGTGCCTGTCCCCAAGAATCAAGACCAACAGCACCAATAAACTCAGCTGATGTCCCCAATCTGGCCAACCCACAAGCTACATTGGCAGGCGCACCCCCTGGAAGAGAGAGCTTTTGCTCCTGATCTCCCAGCCAAAAACTATCAACCAGGATCTCCCCAAGACACACCACAGGATTGACTGGTTTATTCATCCTGCCTTTAACCTCATCCTCTCGGCATACGTGCGCCCACAATTAGCTACCCAGTGGAAAGAAACACACTAGGCGACAGCAGGCAATGCCCACCCTACAACTCAACTACCCTTAATACAAGCGACTCAAAACATAGCCTGACAGTGCTTCTAGAGCCCGCTTTGGTTCAGACTGGGACAGAGTCGCTAAATTCTCAACTGCTCTTTCAACATGTTGAGCGGCCAACTCGCGAGAACGCTCAATCCCACGGCTAGCTTTAACCAACGACATCGCCTCCTCAAAGTCTCCATTTTGAGCAAATTCTCGCTCAATCAATGTAGTCAAGTAAGGCGTTTCCTCCATGGCATAAAGCACCGGTGCCGTAAGGTTGCCACTCAGCAGGTCAGAGCCAGCAGGCTTACCTAGCACCTCTTCAGACCCAGTAAAATCTAAAATGTCATCCACAATTTGAAACGCCAAGCCCAGGCTACGACCATACTGATAAAACGCTTCGCACATAGAATCAGACACCTGACTCAATACCCCCACCGACTTGCAACTATTTGCAATTAACGATGCGGTCTTGTAGTAGCTCTTCATTAAATAGGCATCGATTGAAAGTGTGGTGTCAAATCGATTTAATCCCTGCTGAATCTCCCCTTCTGCCAGGTCCATAATCACCCGAGACAGCAGCTTCACAACCGTCAAATCATCCAGATTAGCCAAGTGCCAGGACGATTGAGCAAACAGAAAATCCCCTGCCAGTACCGCCACACGATTAGTAAAACTACTATGTACCGTAGGCACTCCACGTCGTAGCGACGACTCATCCACCACATCATCGTGCACGAGGCTAGCAGTGTGAATCATCTCAGTGATTTCAGCCAACCGAAAATGACGATCTGGAATATCGGACTCCATCACCGTAGCCCGCGCTAAAAGCAGCACAATAGCAGGTCGAATCCGTTTCCCGCCCGCCCCGAAAAGGTGTTCTGCAGCGGCGTAGAGGATGGGATGCCGAGCGCCGACCAGCTGCTTTAAATTATCCGTCAGCAGTTTCATATCTGCTTCGACGGGTGCAAACAGCGATGTTGTTGAAGTCATGGGAGAAAATGCTCAGATGGCTTGATTACGAAATTTTAAGTAATCCATATTCATTCTAAGCTAATGCCCCAGTTGGTGTCGTCAATCCGTTCAGAATATCTGTAGACACCCCCATTTCAGGTGCTTTATAGCCCTTGATATAGGTGCTTTCATAAAGTGCACAATCTGGCCAGCATTGATTAGATATTTTTATTTCATTTTTTTAATAAGCTCTGGGTAAATAACAAATGCTTATGTTAATCTAATAGATAGGAATTGAAAAATTTCATAAACAAGATTAACTATCGATGCTTGATAGCAGCTTGGAAAATTCGCTTTAGTGCCATTAGCGGTAGTTGGAGCGGCTGAGTTGTTGCAAATGTGTTGCAATTGCCCAGGTACTATTTTACCCATGGCAACCCGACGGTCTCAGAGTAGGTGCTTTCTGATTCAGTTGAAGCTGAGTCAGTATAGCTAGATCTCGAATAGCCAGATGGTTAGAGAATTTATCGGTGCATGTACGCCATAAAATGCGTGCGGAGTGACGAGCGATACTGCAACACATGCAGTGCCAGGTAATTCTGGTATCAAGGCTTTTTAGTAATTGAGCATTTAGTTAACTTGCGGCGGCCATGCGCTGCTGTTTCCTGCTGCCTGTTTTTTGCATGCAGTTCGTCCTTGTTGCTCCCCCTCACCCGGCTACGTTCATGACTCACCCAATTACCCCCCTATTGATACTGCTACTAGCTACCAGTTACTTGCTAATGGTCTATTTGGTTTTCACGGTTATTCAGCGTTTTATCAACGGACGAGAGCAAATGTTGAAATGAGATTATCAATGGGTTGTAAAGGTGGAATCCTTCTTGGTTCTCTAATCCTGTATAACTCTGACCCTCATTCAACGCTTTTGTAGCGTCTTTATCTATGGTTACTTTTCCAGTAATGGCTTAGCTACTGCGGTAGCTAAGCCATTATTTTTTTGACAGCCTAAAATTCTGAACAATAGACATCTTTTGGTTCTCTTGCCTTTTTCTCTTTTTGAAGTTTTTATTTGATGTCTAGTTATGATGCCTAAATTTCAGCTAGCAAATCCTTGTGTTCTCAAAAAAATGTATTCCCGAAAACAACTTAGGACGTTAGGATAAAAGCCTAAATGTTAGGCATCGAGCAATTTGAGTTCAGCTCCTGAGATTCCTGCTTCCCATTCATTTGATAGCAGCCGTTCTAAGCCCCCGTTTCCCGCTAACGTTGTGCGGTTAGACAATGGTTTAACCGTGATTCATCAAGAAATCGCAACGACGCCAGTGGTGGTGGTGGACGTCTGGATTAAGGCAGGGGCACGCTATGAACCCGAAGATTGGACAGGCATGGCTCATTTTTTAGAGCACATGGTGTTTAAAGGAACTGAGCAGATTTTGCCGGGAATGTTTGATGCCGCTATCGAAAGTCGAGGTGGTCTGACCAATGCAGCTACTAGTCATGACTACGCGCATTTTTATATGACGGTGGCCGCAGATGGTTTTCCCCATGCGCTGCCTTATCTAGCAGACCTCTTATTACATGCAGCAATACCAGCAGATGAGTTTGTCCGCGAGCGGCATGTAGTGATTGAGGAGATTCATCAATCCTGGGATGACCCAGACTGGATTGGCTTTCAAACACTTTCGGAAATGATCTATGGGCATCATCCTTATGGACGCCCGGTGTTAGGTTCTCCAGAGATTTTGCAAGAACGATCGCCCGAGGAAATGCGCCAGTTTCATCGAGCCCATTACCAGCCTGAAAATATGCAGGTGGTGATTACCGGTGGCGTCTCCCTTGACCGGGTACTAGAACTAGTGCAGACCACGTTCCGTGCATTTGCCCATCGGGAACCATGCCCTTGCGCCGATAAGATCGCTCAGCCGCGTTTGCTCACCAACCCCAATCAAACTCTAACCCTGCCAAGATTAGAGCATGGGCGATTGATTATGGCCTGGCTGGGGCCTGGCATAGATGACCTCCAAACAGCGTCTGGACTGGATATTTTAGCTGCAGTTTTAGCCGAAGGGCGGATGTCTCGATTGGTACGAGAACTCCGCGAAGACCGACAGTGGGTAGATGAAATCGCTAGCAGTTTTTCAGTACAGCAAGACTGTAGTTTATTGGTTTTATCTTCCTGGTTGGCTCCCGCCCATATTAAGGAAGTAGAACAGGTCATTTGCGATCGCATCGCCTCTCTAGCTACCATACCGATGACACAGTCAGAGTTAGAGCGAGCACAGCGGCTATTATGCAACGATTACGTCTTTTCTATGGAAACCCCAGGACAGCTTGCCGGGCTGTATGGGTACTATGGAACCCTGGCAACACCAGAGCTATCTCTGGCCTATCCTGACTATGTAAGTGATTACACCACTGAACAGCTGATGCCACTAGCTGAGCAATACCTATCCCCCAGCCATTGCGGTACCCTTGCCCTAGTACCGGCTTAGCCATTTTCAAAGTTTCCTGACAGCCCTCACTACTAACCCTTAACCACACTACCTGTGACTGTATCCACTGCCCCGAGACAAAACTCCATCACCACACATCTGGGCAACGGCCTAAAAGTTATCGCCATCGAAAATCCAGTCGCTGATATCGTCTCAGCACGAGTGTTTTTACCCGTTGGCCAAATTCACGAAACCCAACACAATGCAGGTATCTTTAGTCTACTAACCTCGTTGCTGACCCGAGGAACCGCTGACCGCAACTCTCTAGATATTGCCGAAGCAGTGGAGTATGTTGGTGCCAGTCTAGGGGCTGACAGCGCTTCGGACTACAGTGTAGTCAGTGTCAAAACGGTCTCCGCTGACTTTGAAAAAATCTTCACCCTCGCTACTGAGATCTTACGCGAGCCCAGCTTTCCAGACAATGAAATCGAGCTAGAACGCAAACTGACTATCCAAGGGCTACGTTCGATTCAAGAGCAACCCTTTAGTGTGGCCTACAAATACTTTCGCGAAGGTATGTATGGCGACCATCCCTATGGGTTTTCCAGCATGGGTACCGAAGAAACCGTGATGGCCATCCAACGGGATGATCTATTGACTGCCCATCGTCAGCATTTTCGTCCTGACAATATAGTAGTTGTTATTGTCGGGCGCATTGATCCTGAGAAGGCAGTGGCCATGGTCGATCACCTCATGGGCAGCTGGATCGCTCCGGATTATCCGGCACCGGCACCTCGTCTCACGACCTTAGATGCCCACGCTTATCGCATCGTCACCCCTCAAGAAACTAATCAAGCATTTGTCATTCTTGGCTATCTTGCAGCCTCCGTCACCCACCCAGACTTTGCTGCTCTCAAGCTATTGAGCACCCATTTGGGCAATGGTCTATCAAGCCGCCTGTTTGTCGAACTAAGAGAAAAACAGGGGTTGGCCTACGATGTATCAGCGTTTTACCCCTCCCGGTTAGGACCATCTCAGTTTGTGACCTACATTGGTACAGCTCCAGAAAATACTTCCGTTGCATTGGACGGGTTGCAAAGTGAGCTGCGGCGACTGTGCGAAATCCCCCTGACCGACCATGAGCTGCAGGTCGCTAAAAACAAGATGCTGGGTCAATATGCCCTGGGCAAACAGACTAATGGCCAGATTGCCCAATTGCTGGGTTGGTACGAGATTTTAGGCCTAGGCACTGAGTTTGACAAAACATTTCAAGCAGATGTGGCAGCAGTCACCATTGAGGACGCCCAAGAAGCGGCAAAACGCTGCTTTATTGATTCCTACATTTCGATTTTGGGTCCAGCGAGCGCAGTGGAATCGTTACGTTAGTGAAGTGAGCAGCTCTAGATAGACCGCCCTAGCTTGTAAGGTTGTCTGGTATGTTTCCTGCTCTTCAGGAGTCGTATACTCGTTAGCTTGAGCTTTAAACTCTTCATACCCTTGCCGGGCAATATCCACAGCTGTTTGACCGAAATCATTTATTTTGAGGGGATCTGCTTCAGGAGCCAGTAATTCCTGAAGAGTTTCTACACTCCACACCGTATTGAGATGATTTCGTAAGTTGTCCTTGACGAGGCTTCTATACTAGAGTCATTATCCTCAAGTCACCCATGCCTTCGCCATTTCCTGGAATGGATCCATTCATCGAGCAGCCTGCCTATTGGGCCTCGTTTCATAGTCGATTGATTGTGGCGTTAGCGAATGCGATTGAAGCTGGCCTGGGTCAGGAGTATTACGTGGAGGTTGAAGTCCGTAGCTATCTGAGCGAAGGAGATGAGAGCTTACTGGTAGATATCCCTGATGCAATCGTGTTTACAGCTAGTATAGCTGAGATAACTGACAGTAAGTCATTGACTGAAACTGCTGTCGCCACATTGCCACAACCCCAGCCGGTTAAAGTACCAATGCCGGAGTCTGTTAAAGAGCGGTATTTGGAAGTACGTGAAGTGGGTAGCGATCGCGTAATTACAGTCATAGAGGCATTGTCTCCCAAAAATAAGCGCTCCGGCCAAGGAAGAACGAGCTATGAAGATAAGCGACTCAAGATTTTATCAAGTCTCACCCATTTAGTAGAAATCGATCTGTTACGGGGTGGAGAATCAATGCCAGTTATGGGTAGCAGTGACAATGGAGCTTACAGTATTTTGGTGAGTCGAAGTGAACAGCGTCCATCAGCTGACTTGTATAGCTTTGGCCTCCAGAATGAGATTCCCAGCTTTGCCTTGCCGCTTAGTGAGAAAGAACAACTTTTGATTTCTCTACAAGAGGTTTGCACTCAGGTTTATGAACAGGCACGTTATCGCTCTCGCATTGATTATCAACAGTCATTGGCTCCTGCATTGAGTATTGCAGAACAAACTTGGGTGACATCGCTGTTGGAAATGTAAGCTTTTCCTATTTCCTTTGATGTATTTATAAGTCTGGATACGAAAATGCTAAGAAGCACAACGTATATTAACATCTACTCATCAGATAGATTGGCCGTCCTCAATTAGGTCAGAGAACAGAAATTAGGTCAGGGAACAGATCAAATCATAACCGCAGATATCTGTTGCGTTAAGTAGGGCGAGCTTAAAATAATCAACTACGTTTCCTTTTATAAATTAGGCTAAAAGCCTTCTAACGCATAGGCTTTCATCGCGTTTAAATTTTAAAATATACGTAAGCTTTTCTACCCTTGCCTACTTAGTGACAGCATCCTAAAGTCTTTTATCGACTGCTAACAGCTATAACCGTAAGTTCAAAAATATCTTCTTCCTTATAACGCATTACATTATCATCCGTAATCTTGCTATCAGTAGCTACCAGAGCAGGCGAGAAAAAATTACATACATAACATCAACTTCTCCGGCATAGAACATCCAAAAAGCAACTTTTTTCAAACCTTTAAAGACGGTTTCATTAAAATTGAAACTGAATACTCTCAATCAGCAAAGCAGAGCAGCACACATTACGTAATAATTTATTTAGAAATATAAAACAGCTTGCCTCTTCCATGACTCAAACAACCCCCATCACTCACTTCTGGACCTGGCAAGGCTTCCCCATCCGCTATCAAACTGCGGGTTCTGACGGTCCACCACTCCTCCTCATCCACGGTTTCGGAGCTCACAGTGACCATTGGCGCAAAAACCTCTCCGACCTCGGCCAAAACCACCGAACCTACGCTATTGACCTCATCGGCTATGGCCAATCCGCTAAACCATCCCCTGGTGAGCCCCTCATCTACACCTTCGAAACCTGGGGCCAACAAATTCTCGATTTCTGCCAGGAGATAATTGGCGACCCCACCTTTCTCGTCGGCAACTCCATTGGCTGCATCGTCGCTATGCAAGCCGCTACCATGGCTCCTGATAAAATTCGAGGTCTGGTAGTCCTCGACTGCTCTCTACGCCTACTCCACGATCGCAAACGCGCCACCCTCCCCTGGTACCGTAGCGTCCCTACTCCCTTGATCCAGGCTATCCTCAACTACAAACCCATCGGCCAATTTTTCTTCTCCCGCCTAGCCAAACCTAAAACCCTCAAAAATATCCTGCGTCAAGCCTACGGTCGTAAAGAAGCCGTTACCGACAAACTAATCGAACTCCTGCTCGCCCCTGCCCGCGACCCAGCTGCCGTAGACGTATTTGTAGCCTTTATCAGCTATTCCCAAGGCCCACTGCCTGAGGACCTATTGCCCCAACTCACCTGTCCAGTGCTGATGCTGTGGGGAGAAAATGATCCATGGGAACCTATTGAACTAGGTCGGGAACTTAGTACATATCAAGCCGTCGAACAGTTTATACCACTCCAAGGAGTGGGCCATTGCCCCCAGGATGAAGCACCCGAATTGGTGAATCCCTTAATCACCGAATGGGTGCAAAGGAAGGCGGCCAACAGCTTAGTCTCATAGAGCATGGCTGAGCCGCTTCCTCCTTATATGAGAGGCAAAAAGAGATAGGCATACACAGCCTCTCCGCTTTCATCTTTCAAGTAGTCCAATTAGACAAAAAAGTACCCTGGAAACACAGATGTGCATCACAGGGTAGGGGCAACAGTTAAACGCTTGTGCTGTAATTAGAATCGCTTAAATCAATAGGGAAATACTTGCTTCTGTGTCGATTTTTAGAGTGTCCGTAACTTAATCGAAGCCTACTTTTTCAACAATGTGAGCCATGAAATGTGAGCCATGATACATTTCATAGTTTTGATATTCCAGGTTTTACTGTATCCCAGATAACATTTCTGGTTATAGTGTGGGTCTTCTGTCCAACGTTGCTAGCACTCAGATCAACCGCTTACGCTATTCAACCAGAAAAGATTGCCTGAATTCTTAGCTATGACAAATCTTTGGCTATCCATTTTGACCTTGTGCTAACGCAATAATCTTAATAGACAAGATTTATCAACCGCTGCGCCCCATAGCTTGCATGGAGCACATTTAAATAAAAAAGTACCCCGTAAAAGCTCAATGGCTCACGAGGTAGGGGCAACAGTTAAACGCTTGTGCTGTAGTTAGAATCGCTTAAGTAAACGACAACGTCCTCAGTTTTGTGCAGCTTAATGGAGTGTCCATAAGTTCATCAAATACTGAGGATATGCGATTGTGCCAATCGGTATGCCCACAGACAATACCTGGCATCTACTCAGCCATAGTGCTTAGACGACAGAAGACTGATTTTAATCAGACCTACTGCCTGGAGCAGGCATATGCCATTGCTTATCGATCCTCAAGGTTTTTGCGCTACTTTCTCAAAGAGCCTTCTTATTAACGAAAACCAACAGAAATACGGGGCAAAAATCCCTTTAAATAAAAAAGTACCCCGCGAACACTCAGTGGCTCACGAGGTAGGGGCAACAGTTAAACGCTTGTGCTGTAATTAGAATCGCTCAAAAAAAACTCTAAGCGATTTGGCGTATGCCGGTTTCTAGAGTGTCCATAATCCAATTAGCACTTAAACTGTGGTGAGATGGCTCACTATCAGGTCTAGAGCAAGATATTCTGTGGCCATTCGGCTCAGCCCCAAACCCATTATTGATAGTAAAAGGATTGTGACAAAGGCCAAACTGTTCCCGATATCACGAATCAATAATTCTACCCGTAGTAGCAATGCCGCAGCTAACATAACGAGAAAGTAGACAAAAATCTGAATCCAGGCAACAACGACGACTGCCAGGGAGGCGATTACTAATGCCATTACGGTATAGCCTATGTCTGACTGAAACCCCAACAAAAAGAAGTTCCTCAGGGGCTTCCACATGATGGTTAGCAGGGCTGCTTCGACTACGGCATAGGTCAGGGCAAATCCCCAAATTAGGTCGGGGCTATGACGAGAGTGTAAAAAGGCTCCAAACCCCATAAATGCCAGAAGTAAAAGCAATGATGATAGCCATGGCAGTTTTTTCATCACTGTTCTCAAAGATTAGTCGATATTGCCTGGACCGGGCAGGTGGGGATACATTGCTCACATACGATACATTGGGCCCGATTAAATACCAACTTGCAGCTCTCTGAATCTAACTGTAGGGCTCTTGTAGGGCATACCCCTGTGCAGAGCCCACAATGCACACAAAGCTCCTCATCAATCAAGATTTCACGGCTAGAGAGGGAGACACCAATACCCTGATGACGCATCCAGTTAATGGCTTCATCTAGCTGGTCGATATCGCCCGAAAGTTCAATGACACCTTTACCTACCTGATTCGGTGCTACTTGGGCCCGGATGATATTGGCTGCCACATTAAAATCTTTGGCCAGCCGATAGGTGATGGGCATATTCACGGTCTGTTTTGGAAATGTCAGGGTAACGCGCTTTTTCATTCCGCTAGACTGAAGAAGATGTTGTAGTGACGCTGTGAGCGCCTTTTTATTCTATGTCGGTTAACTCCTCCGAAGCTGGCGGACTGGTACAACAGCTCCGAAATTTGATTGTTGTCTTAGTTGCAGTCGTTTTGAGTGTCGCGGTCATTTTTGGCATACAAACCCGTACGCCGTCAGCCTCGCTAACGGACATGGCAGGGGTTTCGGTGCCACTAAATGAAGCTATGACAAATGGTAAACCCACACTGGTGGAATTTTATGCCAACTGGTGCACCAGTTGTCAGGCGATGGCTGGAGATTTACAACAGCTCAAGAATGAGTATCAGCAGGATATTAATTTCGTCATGCTGAATGTAGACAATACCAAATGGCTACCGGAAATGCTGCACTACCGTGTGGACGGCATTCCCCATTTTGCTTTTCTGGATGCCGCTGGCAAAGATGCAGGGGCAGCTATTGGAGAAATCCCTCGGGCAGTTTTAGCATCCAACTTGACATCCCTTTTGGCAGGCGAGCCGTTACCCTATGCTCAGGCTGAAGGCCAGACATCAGATGTGGAAACAGCATTAGATACCTCGGGCTCAACTGACGACCCGCGCAGCCATGGTGCCCAGGTCGTGCAGTAGGGGTTTACTCCACCACAATTTCTCGCAACGCAGGTTCCACCTTTGGATAAGCATAGGAAAAGCCGGTAGATTGCGTGCGTTCTGGTAATACTTTTTGGCCTTCAAGCACAACAATGGCCCCATCACCCAACAGGGTTTCGATGACAAAATCTGGCACTGGCAGCCAGGAAGGTCTATTCATTACCTTGCCTAGGGTGTCGCATAGCTCGGTCATGCGAACAGGGTGAGGGGCTGTGCCGTTATAGATGCCAGACATAGTGTCATCGGTGAGCCCTTTGATCAAGATGCTCACCAGGTCATCTCGATGAACCCAGGAAAACCACTGTTGGCCACTACCGATGGGGCCGCCTGCATACAGCCGGAAAGGCGTTAGCATCTTTGCGATCGCACCCCCCATACCTAAGACAATACCAATCCGCACTGTCACCAATCGCGTTCCATAAGTGGTCACCTGCTCCGCTGCCTTTTCCCAGGAATGACACACCTGAGACAAAAAATCCTGTTTAATCGGCTCGCTGGTTTCATAAAATTCAGCTGTCTCACTGGTGCCATAAAAACCAACAGCCGATGCACTGACCATTACCGTGGGCTTGACCTCAGCCTTACCAATGGCCTCAACTAGCTTCTCGGTGCCCACTACGCGGCTATTCATAATCTCCCGTTTACGCTCAGGGGTCCAGCGTTCCGAAATCGGCTCCCCCGCCAGGTTGACTACACCATCACAGCCAGCAATTTCAGCCTGCCAATCACCTGATGCCTGGGGAGTATATCCAACAATCTCAACTTGCTTAAATACAGCAGCTGGAAAGACTTTTCTAGCACGCTCAGGATTACGGGCAAATACCTTGATCTGATAGCCATCATCATGCAGCCGCTGCACTAGGCGCGATCCTACAAATCCCGTTGCCCCAGTTACTGCCACTTTCATCATCAACCACTCCCCTGGATCGGCTACACAGCTGGTTTTTCACTCATGGTAGCGGTATTCGATCCCGGTTCAAACCTGGGAGCAATCCAATCAAAGTCAATTTCGTTGAGATAATCCACGGCCCAAGTAGCACAGCGCTGAATCATGTGATATGGATAGAGCTGGGCAACACCAACCACGGGAATACCCGCCGCTTTAGCCGCCTCTACCCCAGCAAAACAGGACTCAATGGCCAAACAATTTTGGGGAGTCAGGGCCAGGGCGGGATCGCGAAGATTTAACTGGTCGATGGCGGCTAAGTAGCTATCAGGGGCAGGCTTACTGGCCGACACAGCCATATCGCTAGCCGACACTACCAGGGAAAAGTGCTCCGTCAGTTGCGCTGTAGCCAATACCGCTTCTACATCGGCTCGCTGGGCACCAGTAACAATAGCAGTGGCATATTGCTTAGTGCGGATACGATAAAGCAGATCATCTAGCCCCGGATACAGGGAAAGCTGGGGTTGCGATCGCAGCCATTCCCTATATCCCTCAGCTTTTTTTCGTAGCAGCTGATCTAAATAATCATCGCGCACAAACCGCCCCCGCGATTGCAAAATCGCCACTAACCGCGCGCGATCGCTACGCCCCAGATACGTTTCTCTATAGTCATCAGGATCAAACCGCAGATTTTCAGCTAGCAGCAGCTCAGAAATCAGCCGAGGATGAATATCATCGTCCTTGATGATGACGCCGTGAAAACCAAAGAATATTGCCTTGAGCATTGTGCCAAATTACGCGATTAGAGATCTTGACAAACACCCTAAAAAAAGGGGCACCCAGCCCTTTAACTAGGCCAAGCAAACATTCGTAAACATGTACGTAAATCGGACACCCAGTGTGCCAATAACGCTTTAGTATTAAATATTACTCTCTAGGGGAGTTAGCCCTAGGGAATTAGCTTCGATCCTCCTGGTTAGTCCATTAGGTTTGTAACTATGCATCTGCTTTCCAAAAAAAACCTCATCAGCGAAACATCCATCCCCGTCATCCTACAGTGGTGGCAGCGACGTAAGCGTCGTGCAAATTCAGGTGATGTACTCAGTAATCCCGTCGTTAAAGACGTGGATTCCAATTATTTAGACAAGTATCAACGACTGATGGACGTCTATGCCGTCGTCAAGTCCGGTGGTGCTGCCGCTCAAATTCAAGCTGCTAAACATCATTGTGGGCGCGAATGTGAAGCGATTACCCAACGACTCAACCAAATTAGTAATCAGCCCGAAGCCACTGACGAGTATCTACGCCTCTTACACGAAGCTCAAGAAATTGAACGTTCCACCCACTGGCGTATTAATCAGCTTAAGGACATTCATCCTGAGGAGGAAAATGCGGTGCGAGATTATTTGCCAGAAATCGAACAGGTGCTGATTCGATAGCGATGGAATCCTACGACGTTATCGTCATTGGCAGCGGGATTGGTGGGCTGGTAGCCGCAGGGTTACTAGCCCGCTACGGTCGTCGTGTGTTGGTCTGTGAAAGCCATCAGCTGCCGGGTGGCGCGGCCCATGCTTTCAAGCGTCAGGGATTTACCTTTGATTCGGGGCCATCTTTTTACTGTGGACTGGCTGACCCCACATCCTGCAATCCTCTACGGGAGGTGTTAGCAGCCCTGGGAGAAGTGCTCGATGCGGTTTCCTATGATCCCCTGGGACATTATCACTTTCCCGATCGAACCCTGGCCGTTTATGGCGATGCCCAACGTTATCAGGATTCCCTGGCTGAGGTCAGTCCTCAAGCAGCGCAAGAGCTGGAGAGTCTAACCCAAAAAATGCTCGCCATCTATCGGCCCTTAGGGTCTATTCCTGCCATGGCTCTGCGGGCAGACAGTTGGCTGCTGCCGCTGTTAATCCAACGGTTTCCCAAAGCAATGATCCAACTCCTACCGCAGCTGCGAGCATTGGGGCACTCCATGGGGGCCATTGTGGAGGAAACAGTGCAGGATCCCTGGCTACGACGACTAATTGACCTGGAGTGCTTTTTGCTATCGGGCATGAAGGCACAGGAAACGGTGGCTCCTGAAATGGCCTTTATGTTTGGGGAACGGGCTAACTCTGTGATTGACTACCCCATTGGCGGCAGCGGTGCCATCGTAGACGCTCTAATCAGTGGTTTACGACGCTGGGGCGGCAAACTGCGCCTGGGCACCCATGTGCACAAAATCTGGGTCGTGCAAAATCAGGTAAAGGGGGTCGTGCTCAAAAATGGTGAGCAAATTCGTGCAGACAAGGTTATCTCTAACGCCACAATCTGGGACACCTATCAGACGCTGCTGGAGGAGAAGGATTTACCCCCTCAATATCGCCAGCAGGCATTACAAACATCTGCGGTTGATAGCTTTATGCACCTCCATTTAGGGATCCGTGCTGAGGGGCTGAAAGATTTAACCATTCACCATGTGGTGGTTCATGATGGTGACACGGACATCACCACCCCTGGGAATACCTGCATGATTTCTATACCGTCGGTGCTGGATCCCTCTCTGGCACCCGAGGGGCACCATGTGGTGCATGCCTATACCCTTGAACCCTACGAAGGGTGGCAACGGGATGGAGGCTACGAAACTAAAAAAGAAGCAAAGGCTGAACCACTGATGCTGGCCTTAGCAAAAGTCATACCAGATATTTGCGATCGCATCACCCTAAAACTGATCGGCACCCCTCTCACTCACCAAAGATTCCTACGTCGATACCAGGGCACCTATGGCCCTGCGATCGCGGCTGGCCAGGGACTCTTTCCAGGCTGCAAAACCCCCATCAAAGGTCTCTATCGAGTCGGAGACAGCACCCTCCCCGGCATCGGAGTCCCAGCCGTGGCGGCCTCTGGCATTCTCTGCGCTAACAGTCTGGTTAGCCCCAGAGAAGCAATAGCATTATTGGACATCACCCAACAAACCCAGCTATAGGTGCGCGCCCCTAAATCCAAGGCAACCCCATGGGCCAATTCAGCACCGTAATCGATACCTGTTCCTGGCGTAAAAACGCCATCATCCGGCGCTGGGTGTTGCCAATAGACTGTCGCACATCAACCGTACTCAAATGCGCCCAAGACCATAGGGTTTCCCTTTCAGCACGAGCATTTTCAGGGGATACCGTTCTCAACCATCCCTGAACACTTTCAGGGAGCGTTTGGGTCATGCGCAGCGGCAACGTGTCAGTAGAGAACGTTTGGGCATAAGCCGGATGCAAAAATACGCGGTAGGACTCAGCGGCATCGGTATGCTGCTTAACCACACTCAAAGACAGTGCCTTGAGGTACTGACGAAGGCTGTCTGTCTGTTCTCCCGACAGCTCCGGCATAAAGGGAAGCTGGGTAAGCGCATCATTGACATTGCCAGGATCCCCCACACTCAGATGAGTACCCCCAATCACGGCAATTAAATGATGGTCAGCACCGTTAAGCTGATTAAAGGGACCTAGTTGTTGCGCCAATGTGGGGGTCACCCCATCCTTTGTCCCCGTCAAAATAATGCTGGGCACATCAACGTTCTCCAAACCCTTACGGCCAAATAATCGGCCTACGAGAGGGTTCATCGCAATTACCTGGATAATCCGATCATCACTCAAATCAGCCGTCATTTCGGGCAGATCGACCGCCGCACATTGTAGCCAGTCCGCTGGTGATAGTCCCACCGGAGTCAAGCTGCCACAAAAGGATGGTAATGCTGATAGATCTAACTGGGCACCGGCCAGGGCAAACCCTGTATACCCGCCCAGGGAATGGCCAATCAGCACCACCCGTTCCGCATCAAACTTGCCCGATAGCATTGGGGAAACTTGTTCCATCCATTCCAGACGATCGAGAACATAGGACACATCCCGAGGGCGGTCTAAAAACTCACTGGCAGGCAGAATACGGCTAGGCTCCTCCACCGCCCCAGGGTCCAAGGGAGTGTTATTGAGGGCATCCACATTACTACCCACATGTTCTACAGCAACAACAGTAAAACCATAGGATGCTAAATGTTCGCCGATATAGGTTAAAAAACGTCGGTCAGCCGCAAATCCATGGGACAAAACCACCAATGGAGCATCCTCCACCATCGCCTCATCCGGCACGTAGACATCTAATGGAATTACCCGGTTGCGATCTCGATCAACAAACTTAAACGAGCGCTGCGTCATCTCCATGGGTCCCAAAGCCTTAGGGTCAGGAGTATCAGAGAGTTCTATTTGATCATCAACAAAAAGCTCACGTTCTAGTACGGTACTCAGAGCATCCCCTTCTAGACGTGATAGGTTGAGCTGAGAGACTAACGCTAACGCTGCGGTTAAATCCACATCTAAGGTGTCCTGAGGGATGGCTTTCAACACCCCCAACATGTTCAAACCATGGGTTTGTTGAGCTGCTAAGCGAATAGCGGAGCGAATCTCTGCCACCGTTAACTCAGGGGCAACCCGAGACAACGAGTCCAGCAATAGCTCTCCATTGGGGGATGCCAATATATCAGCTACCATTCGATCCGCCATTGCCGGATCAAGGGAAAGCCGATTATTTAACATGGCGCGGATCTCATGGGTAAAAAAGGACTGATAAAGGCCAAGCCGCGCCGGTACCTGACCTGTTTTGGCGAATTCTTCCAGATCGCTAACATAGAGCGTCTGCTGGATTGGCCCCACCTGAATCTTGATCCGTTCTGCCGCCTGTGCTGGTATACAGACAGACAAACCCAGCGCCATAGCGCCGCCCCATACAACTGACCGCCACCATCTCAAAGCCCTCAACTGCCAGCTACTATGTGACTGAGACGAGGCAAGCTGAGGCGATGAAGCCGCCACACGAGCAGAGTGGATCATCATTGAATAGACGTGGATAAACGGACAATTGGAAGATCAGACCCTTACAAGGAGACAGATTCCTTAAACCAGCTAAAAATTCGTTAGCTCATATCTAACATAGCTATCAAAATTTGATAGTAGCTGCTGGGTCAAACTGACAGACCTTGATACAAGACTCACAACATTCATTCATTCTTAGTGGTCGTTATGCCGGACATCTTATGACTGATTTTATGAGGTCCAGCACTATCATTGGCGTCATGGGGCCAGGTAGCCAGGTATCTGACTATGAGTTACAGCTTGCCCATAAATTAGGCGAAGCTATTGCTCGACAAGGGTGGGTTTTACTGACAGGCGGACGTCCCGCAGGGGTGATGGCAGCTGCCAGCTGTGGGGCAGCCGCGGCAGGCGGAATTATATTGGGTATTTTACCGGATGAGTCGGGGACTGAGGTGGCCAGTGGCGTCACTTTACCCATCGTCACTGGTATGGGCAGTGCCCGCAATGCGATCAATGTGCTCTCTAGCCACGGCATCATTGCCTGTGGTCTTGGTCTCGGCACTATATCTGAAATTGCCCTGGGTCTCAAAGCCAAAAAACCAGTCGTCCTAATGCCGGAAAACCCACTGGCACGGGACTTCTTCGAGAGCCTAGCACCAGATCAGTTTTACATGACAAATGATGTAAACCTTTGTATCAACTATCTTCAATCAGCTTTGAGGTAATTCGCACAAGCTTTAATTTTCGTTAAATTCTAGAGGTAGTATAGGAAACGTTGACAGTTTACTAACTCTTATTTCGCTTCAAATCCGTCTGAAATCCCTGACGCTGAAGCAACCGTCGCCGTCGCTGTCGAGCTAGGGCCTGCAGATCTACATTGCGATCAGTTTCATCTACAATTTCACCAATCAGGACTTCAAGGACATCTTCTAAGGTGACTACACCGGAAACACCGCCATACTCATCCACCACAATCATGAGGTGCTCGCGGGCGGTTTGAAAGGTTTTAAGTAGCTTATCAGCGCGTTCTGTCTCTGGGATATAGCGGGCCTGACGCATGCAACTAGTGACCGGGTCCCGTCCACGGCCTTGTACCAGTGCAGCCAGAAGCTCGGCCTTTAGGGCCACCCCCAACACATCGTCTAGTTCTTCTCCAGTGACAATAATGCGACTATGCTGCGACTGCATAATTTCTTGCTGAGCAGCTTCTAAGAATTGATGGCCTTCTATATAAGTGATCGCCACCCGGGGGGTCATGATGTCCTCAGCAGCGATATCGTTCATCCGAAACACTTTTTGGATCAATTCGGCCTCATCGTCTTCGATCAAACCTTCTTGGTACCCCAACATGGCCAGTAGCTTAATTTCGGCTTCGTTGGTAACGGGCCGCTGGTTGCCTCTTACCAAGGGAGCAGTCAGCTTCTCTAAGACCAAAATGATCGGTGTCATCAACCAGGTCAAACTGCGGACTGGAATGGCCACCAATAAACCAAACTGCTCGGCATAGCGCTCACCGATGGTTTTGGGAACGATTTCAGCAAATAGAATGATCAGAAATGTAAGCAGACCAGAAAAAACACCGAGCATCACATTGCCCAGGAGATCGGCGGCAATACGACTGACTATAAAGCTACCGACAATGTTAAATATGTTGTTGAGAATAACAATGGTGGCAATTGGCCGATTGACTTTTTCCCGAATGGCTAATAAGGCAACCGTAGCAGGATTACGATTTTGGGCTAGCTGTCTGGCTTTAAGTAACGGAATAGACAGCAGTGCCACTTCAGTACCGGAGCAGATAGCAGAACCGATAATAACGATCAAAACTGCGATCGCAAGTTGGGCCATGGTGGGGGTAAAGACAACATATTCAAAAAATCAGCGGCGGCGGATTGCTATGATTCTGGCTAATTAAAGCTTATTCCTGTCCACAACCGTTGTCAGGATAAGCAACAATAGATTCTTAAAGGACCTAACCTAACTGATAGTCAGATGTAACCTAAGCGTACACAATCGCCGTATACAATTCGTACCCGTAGGGATGTTTTGGCTACAGCAGTGATTATTCCAACATATTGAGCCGCTGCGTACCAGCGCAGATGTGCCGAAGTCTTGCCGTCCACATTCGATCTCTAAGTCAAATAAGGTTGCTGCCTTTCTAACTTCTAAATAGATACACAGACAACCAATGATTTTCTGACTTAGCTGATAATTAGGGCTCACCCCTTATTCTAGATGTCAGCCAACGTCCTAGTTCCGCCGTCTTTGTTAGCACTTCTCCCACCTCCATGAGCGAAACCATCCTTGATGTCCGCAACTTAAAGGTCGAATTTGATACCGCCAATGACGTGATTAAAGCGGTCGATGGCATTTCTTTCTCAGTCAAACGGGGACGCACCTTAGGAATTGTTGGCGAGTCCGGCTCAGGTAAATCCGTAACGTCCCTGGCGGTGATGGGACTGGTGCCTAACCCACCAGGGCGCATTACCCAGGGGGAAATTCTATTTTCTGAAAAGGCAAAATCCTCCTCCCCAGTAAATTTATGTCAAGTCTCCCAGCGACAGCTACAGACCTACCGGGGAGGCAAAATTTCCATGATTTTCCAGGAACCGATGAGTTCCTTAAATCCGGTATACACCTGCGGTTTTCAGCTGATAGAGGCGATTCAACAACACCAGACCATCAGCAAAGCAGAAGCCGAAAAGAAAGCAATTGCTAGTTTACAAGAGGTCAAGTTGCTGCCCAGCGATGAAGATCTGGCAATTCAGATTGCGGCCACTACCGAGCACACAGATCGCAACGCCATTGCTCGCACTGTTCAGCAACGTAAAAAAGCAATTCTCAAACGCTATCCCCATCAACTCTCCGGTGGCCAGCTTCAGCGGGTGATGATTGCCATGGCTATCGCCTGTAATCCTGCCCTGTTAATCGCGGATGAACCGACCACGGCCCTTGATGTCACCGTTCAGGCCCGGATCTTGGACCTGCTCAGGGATCTGCGGGACAAACGTTCTATGTCCATGATTTTTATCACCCATGACCTGGGCACGATCGCCGAAATTGCCGACGATGTCGCCGTCATGTATCGCGGCAATATCGTTGAATATGGGCCCATAGATCAGATTTTTGAAAATCCAGAACATCCTTACACCAAAGGGCTACTGGCCTGCCGTCCCCGACCTGAGCAGCGCCTCCGAAAACTACCCACCGTCGCTGACTACATGCAGGTACAAGATGATACCGACGGTGAGTTGAAAATTTTTGCCCGCCATTTTGATCAAGATGAAGCAGCGGCTCTGACAGCGGAGGTAAGTGCTGCGGAAACCACTAACCGTCTGGAGCAAATCAGTAATGAAACCCCACTGATCACGGTCCAAAACCTGAAAGTGGGCTATCCCCTCAAAGGGATATTTGGCCAGACCACTCGGACATTTATGGCCGTAGATGACGTGTCCTTTGATGTGTACAAAGGAGAAACCTTTGGCCTAGTGGGCGAATCGGGATGCGGTAAAACCACCCTAGGTCGAGCCCTACTCAGGCTAATTGAACCGATGGCCGGCAATCTCTTTTTTGAGGGGCGCAATATTCGACAGCTGTCTAAAGGAGATATGCGCAAGCTCCGCCGCGAAATGCAGGTAATTTTCCAAGACCCCTTTAGCTCACTCGATCCACGGATGAGCATTGGTAAAGCCATTGCCGAACCATTAAAAATCCACCGCGCCGTGCGCAGCCGTCGCAACCTGACAGAGCGGGTGGCCTACTTACTGGAGCGGGTGG
>JBCCJR010000042.1:0-20487 GCA_039045805.1 Cyanobacteria bacterium P01_C01_bin.118 | reverse complement strand
CTATTTGTTCCACCCGCTAGTTGAACATAGCCAGGTAAACGAGCGTTTAAGACTTTTTGAGCCAGCTTGATTGTGGCGCGGGTGGTGCCTTTGCCAATATCACCGCTCATGGGACGGCCATCGGTTTGCCATAACAACTGCTTCGGTTTCGGCGTCATCAATTGATAAAGCTGCATTAAATACTCCACAATTGCACCGCTGTTAGGCTTCTGATCAGAACAGCTCACAGCCACCAGTTTTAGCTGACTAATGTAAGGGCTGAGCTGTTGCCACAGCTGATGAAATTCCTGCTGACGACCCATTTGCGTGTGGATTTCAATGGCATCTACCTCATTAATAATCAGAGGCAGAATTTCTCCTGCTGAGATAGTAAAAGCATGTTCTTCAATCAGGCCGTAGGGACATATAGGCAAACAACGACCACACCCATAGCAGCGGTCACCTGACACCTCTAATACTGACTGTTCAAATACTGATTGTTTGATCGGCAAGATGGCCTCGGCTGGGCACACATGTTCGCAAGGTCTAGTACAGCTATTAGGACAGGTCTGTCCATCAAACCAAGCTTTGCGAAAATGGGGGTCCCGCCCATCATTTAAGCTCACCATTAACCACGGACGTTCCAGAGAATCGTTAGCAATTGTTTGGGATACATCGATTCCCGTACGGGCTGCATGTACCACCGCCAGATCAGCTGCCACATCAATACAATCTGCCCCTGCCAAACTGTAAATCAGAGACAAATTACGAACGGCTGCTACATCCTGATAGCTAGCACCACAGATAAGCTTGAACCACTGCCCAATGTTGAGGGAATTCAATGGGTTGCGTAGGGTAGTCACCTACTAAATGCTGCCTTCTATAAGATTCAATCTACAAGAATAATTCTAGAACAAATGTCCTATATTCGTCTGGGGTTATCATGCCATTAGGCAGACTGCACGGCATTCTTGAGGGGGAACCATTTAAATGTGCGATCGCCTCCCAGCTCAACCACCACCTTAATCCGCTTGTCAAATTGGCATAGCGCTTCTAAAAACGCCAGCTCTTGACTGGATAGAATATGCCCCTCAATTAGCCAGAGTACAATTCCCTTCATACCTGTTGCCATTCGCTCTAGGCGATATCCCAACACAGGGGGGACAAAATAGCGATCGCCAACGGCTGCTTGTCCCATACTTTTCTTACCTAAGTGGGGAGGACGAACACCGTGAACATCACCCAGGTACGCGGACAAGTCACCCAATCCTCGTGCTGTCATATGAAGACTTTCATAGCCTGCTGCCCTCATTCGCCGTTGGTAGCGACCTTCAAACCCGCCTTCAAGAGGAACCCGTACTGCTAAAGCGCCGTTGCTTTCTAAATCACGGACGAATCGATTGCCTAATACCAGTAATCCCATAGCTTATGCGAACAGTACGTTAGATATTGGTGATTCCACCACCACTATATCAAAGCCGTTGGCCCCTACCATTACTAAAAGCCTAATTAGTTCTTCTAAAAGACTTCCACAATTATGGCCTCAGGCTTCAATTTAGAATTTCCAAAAAAATATATGGACAATCGCCTCAAATCTCTGTAGGATTGTAGACCGCTGCCAAGTTAGAAACTGAGCAAGAAATATGTTTAAGTCTATGGCACCGTTTTAATGGCTCAAAGGGTAACGGCTTAGTTTGTGTAGCTGGTCGTTTATGTTATGGCCCTAGCTTCTTGTGAAAGTATTCAATCAAATACGGTTGAATTGCTAGAGGGGTAGAAATTACCTTCGGGTATGTTTGCCTTTCTAGATATTGCCCCCGCTGTGAAAAAACAAGGGGCTCGATGTCTAGCTGCAGCAATTGCGGTTGGATAAAAATGTCTAGTCGGAGATTAATTGTGTCTGTCGGTATTCTCGGGACAAAGCTGGGAATGACTCAGGTGTTTGATGACACTGGCAATGCTGTGCCAGTAACTGTCATTCAAGCTGGCCCCTGCGTTGTCACCCAAGTCAAAACGCAGCAAACCGATGGCTACTGCGCCGTGCAGCTTGGCTATCAGGAAGTGGCAGAAAAAGCATTGAGTAAGCCTGAGCGAGGTCATCTCAAAAAGGCAGGCGATAAAAACCTGCGTCACCTACGTGAGTATCGTGTTGATGACAGCGCGTCTTTTGAGTTGGGACAGACCCTGGCCGCAGATATTTTTGAAGCTGGTCAGCTAGTAGATGTTTCCGGCAGAAGTATTGGTAAAGGTTTTGCTGGCAACCAGAAGCGTCATAATTTTAGCCGTGGCCCTATGAGTCATGGTTCTAAGAACCACCGTCTGCCAGGTTCTATAGGTCCTGGTACTACCCCTGGTCGAGTCTACCCGGGTAAGAAAATGGCAGGTCAACTTGGGAATGTTCAAGTGACAGTTCGTAAGCTTTCGGTTGTCAAAGTTGATAGTGAGCGTAATGTTCTGCTGATTAAGGGAGCTGTTCCTGGTAAGCCAGGCGCGCTTTTGAACATTACCCCTGCAAACATTGTTGGCAATAAATAAGGGGGCTGGAAACTGATCATGGTTGATTGCGTAGTGAAAGACTGGCAAGGGGATGATGCAGGAACTGCCACCCTTGATCTGAAGGTCGCCAAAGACGATAACGCTGCTCACATTGTGCATCGTGCAATTGTTCGCCAAATGCACAATTCACGTCAGGGTACACTCTCATCCAAGACGCGGTCGGAAGTTCGAGGTGGTGGTCGTAAGCCATGGCGTCAAAAAGGAACTGGACGTGCGCGTGCTGGTTCCAACCGCTCCCCCCTATGGCGTGGAGGTGGTGTGATTTTTGGTCCTAAACCTCGCGATTTTGATATCAAAATGAATCGCAAAGAGCGACGTTTGGCTCTGCGAACAGCATTTCAAAGTCGATTTGATGACATGGTTGTTGTTCAGAACTTTGCTGAGCAGCTTGCTACTCCCAAAACAAAAGAAGTTCTTTCCGCCCTGGAGCGCTGGGGCGTAGATACCGATCAAAAGGTTCTGATGATTGTGGCAGAGAAAAATGATGTAATTCATCGTTCTGTCCGCAATGTTGCCAATATCAAGTTAATACTGGCGACGAATTTGAATGCTTACGACCTTGTTCTAGCGGATCGGCTGGTAGTCACATCTGCTGCTCTAGATAAAATTCAGGAGGTGTACGGTGCCTAAGCCAATCGCAGCCCGAGACTTACCCGACATTATTCGGAATCCCATCATTACTGAGAAAGCAACTCTAAATCTGGAGAATAACCAGTACACCTTTGATGTTGCTCCCAAAGCGACCAAAACAGAAATCAAAGCAGCTGTTGAGGCTCTGTTTGAGGTGAAGGTTACAGGTATCAGTACCATGAATCCCCCTCGAAAGAAAAAGCGTCTTGGTCGTTTTGTTGGCTATAAGCCTACCTATAAGCGGGCAGTGGTGACTCTCGCTGAGGGAGATACCATTCCCCTCTTCCCAGATGTCTAAAGCTGGCCTTAGCACTTAATTAGTCTGTAGATAAAATCATGGGAATTCGTACTTATCGGCCTCTGACTCCAGGTACTCGCGAGCGCAGTGTTTCTGACTTTTCAGAAATCACACAGAGCAAGCCGGAAAAGAAATTAACGCGCTCTATTCATCGTGCTAAGGGAAGAAATAATCGAGGGGTGATCACATGTCGTCACCGTGGTGGTGGTCATAAACGTCTATATCGCATCATTGATTTCAAGCGTAATAAACGTGAGATGACGGCTGAAGTTATTTCGGTCGAATATGATCCCAACCGCAATGCTCGCATTTCTCTAGTGCAATACGAGGATGGTGAGAAGCGATATATCTTGCATCCTGTAGGTTTGGCTGTCGGCTCTACTATTGTTGCCGGTCCAGATGCACCTCTGGAAGTTGGGAATGCTCTCCCTCTATACAAAATGCCCCTGGGTACATCGGTGCATAATGTGGAACTGTATCCTGGCAGAGGCGGACAGATTGTTCGGGCTGCTGGTGCTTCAGCTCAGGTGATGGCAAAAGAAGGGGGATATGTAACCCTCAAGCTTCCATCCAGTGAGGTGCGGATGGTGCGACGTGAATGTTACGCCACGATTGGTCAGGTTGGAAATGTTGAAGCGCGTAATGTGACCCTTGGTAAAGCTGGCCGTAAGCGATGGCAGGGTAGACGTCCAGAGGTTCGTGGTAGTGTTATGAACCCCGTAGACCATCCCCACGGTGGTGGTGAAGGACGCGCTCCCATTGGTAGAAGTGGACCTGTCACACCTTGGGGTAAGCCAGCACTAGGCTATAAAACTCGCGATAAGAAGAAGGCGAGTACGTCTTTGATTGTTCGTCGTCGCCGTCGTTCTTCCAAACGTGGTCGCGGTGGTCGTGACTCATAAGCGTTGCTCCGAATTTACGGATTTAATCGCTTATTAATTCTTTTGTTGTTCAACCGATTGTTTTTAGTCTGGCGAAACTATGGCTCGCTCTCTCAAAAAAGGTCCTTTTGTGGCGGATCACCTGCTCAAAAAGATTGAAAAACTCAATGTAAAAGGGGACAAGCAGGTAATCAAAACCTGGTCTCGTGCTTCTACTATCATCCCTCAGATGATTGGTCACACAATTGCTGTCCACAATGGTCGTCAGCATGTGCCTGTGTATGTGAGTGAACAGATGGTAGGGCACAAACTGGGTGAATTTGCTCCCACGCGAACATTTCGTGGGCATGTCAAGAGTGATAAGAAAGCGAGACGCTAGGGAGGATGGCCATGGTTGAAATCGACACCAGTAATCAAGTTAAATCTGTTGCTCGCTATATTCGGATGTCTCCCCATAAGGTGCGTCGAGTGCTGGATCAGATTCGCGGTCTTTCTTATCGAGAGGCTTTGATCATTCTTGAGTTTATGCCCTATAGAGCGTGTGAACCTATCCTGAAGGTGCTCCGTTCTGCAGTTGCAAATGCTGAGCACAATAACGGTATGGATCCTGTTGATCTCTACATCAGTGAGGCATTTGCTGATCAAGGGCCTGTTCTAAAGCGTTATCGTCCTCGTGCTCAAGGTCGTGCTTATCAAATTCGGAAGCCTACCTGCCATATTACGATTGCAGTCGCCCCTGGCTCTGCTAGCTAGTTTGTCTGCTACTTGTTCACTGTTAGCTCTGTATAAGGAAAGATCTGTGGGACAGAAAATTCATCCGATTGGGTTTCGTCTTGGTATTACTAAGGAGCACGCTTCCTGTTGGTATGCCGATTCAAAACAATATCCAGCTCAGTTACAAGAAGATCATGTCATCCGTCAGTTTATTGAGAAGACCCTCAATAATGCTGGTATTTCAGATATTAAAATCGCCCGTAAAGCGGATCAAATAGACTTAGAGGTCCATACAGCTCGGCCCGGTGTAGTTGTCGGTCGCGGTGGTACTGGCATTGAATCGTTGCGTGCTGGTTTGCAGAAACAGCTCAAGGACAATACTCGTCAAATTCGCATCAATGTAATTGAAGTCGCCCGTGTTGATGCAGAAGCCGCGCTGATCGGTGAATATATTGTTCAGCAGTTAGAGCGTCGAGTATCCTTTCGTCGAGTCGTTCGTCAGACTATTCAACGGGCTCAACGAGCGGGTGTCGAAGGTATCAAGATTCAAGTTAGTGGCCGTTTAAATGGCGCTGAGATCGCTCGTACTGAGTGGACTCGTGAAGGTCGTGTCCCTTTGCATACATTGCGTGCCAATATTGATTACGCCTATAAAACTGCGCAAACTACCTATGGGATTTTGGGTATTAAAGTCTGGGTCTTCAAGGGCGAGATAATTCCTGGGCAAGAAGATGCTCCTCAACCTGCTAATAACCAGCCACGCCGCCGTCAACCACGCCGTCGTCAGCAGTTTGAAGATCGTTCCAATGATTCTTAAGTCTTTCTCGTCAATTGTTTAGCCTGTTTAAGAACCATGCTGAGTCCTAGAAGAACAAAATTTCGTAAGCAGCATCGTGGTCGTATGCGCGGTATGGCCCATCGAGGTAGCAAGATCAACTTTGGTGATTATGCACTTCAAGCCACTGAATGCTCCTGGATGACGTCTCGTCAAATTGAGGCTGCTCGTCGTGCGATGACACGCTACGTAAAACGTGGCGGAAAAATATGGATCCGTGTATTTCCCGATAAGCCTGTGACTATGCGCCCTGCTGAAACTCGTATGGGGTCAGGTAAAGGTAATCCGGAGTTTTGGGTGGCTGTGATCAAGCCTGGTAGAGTCCTTTTTGAAATTACCGGTGTGCCTGAAGAAATTGCTCGTGAGGCAATGCGTTTGGCGTCCTTCAAACTGCCATTCAAAACTAAGTTTATTGCCCGTGAAGGACTGGAGGGTCAGTAATGGCATTATCTAAGGCTAAAGATTTGAGAGAGCTTAGTGACGAGGAGCTTTCCACTGAAATTTCTGCTGTAAAGCGTGAATTGTTTGATCTCCGCTTTCAAAAAGCAACTCGTCAAATGGAAACCGGTTTTCACCAGTTCAAGCATGCTCGTCGTAAGTTGGCTCAGCTAATGACTGTTGAGCGTGAGCGTCAACTGTCCGCTGGTGTGGCTAATGTTGATGCAATAAGTAGCGAGCAATAGGAGATAACCAGCTATGGCAGCTAAAGAGTTAACAGGGCGTGTCGTTAGCGACAAGATGGATAAGACCGTTGTGGTGGCTGTTGAAAATAGAGTCCCTCACCCTAAATATCAAAAAATTGTCGTTCGTACTAAAAAGTACAAAGCCCATGACGACTCAAATGAGTGTAAGGCTGGGGACATTGTTCGTATTCGCGAAACTCGTCCCTTGAGTCGGACTAAATGCTGGGTTGTTGCCGATATCCTAGGCCGTTCTGAAAAAGTGTAGGGGAGCCGATTAATGATTCAGCAGGAAACGTATTTGAATGTGGCAGACAACAGCGGTGCGCGTAAGCTCATGTGTATCCGTGTGTTGGGTGGCAACCGGCGCTATGCCAGTGTAGGTGATGTCATCATTGCTGTTGTCAAAGACGCTTTGCCCAATATGGGGGTTAAAAAGTCTGATGTGGTACGGGCCGTTGTGGTGCGTACTAAGAAAAATCTTCGTCGCAGTAGTGGCATGAGCATTCGTTTTGATGATAACGCCGCTGTGCTTATCAACAATGATAATAATCCTAAGGGGACTCGAGTCTTTGGACCGGTTGCGCGGGAGCTGCGAGATAGAAACTTTACCAAAATAGTCTCGTTAGCACCGGAGGTATTGTGATGGCTAACACTCAAGCTGTGCGTCACAAGATGCACATTAAAAAGGGTGACACTGTTCAGGTTATCACCGGTAAAGATAAGGGCAAGGTTGGTGAAGTGACCGCTGTCATTCCTAAGAAAAGTCAGGTGGTTGTGGACGGAGTTAATATTCGCACCAAGCATGTTAAGCCCCGTCAGGAAGGAGAATCAGGCCAGATTGTGACATCTGAGTTTCCAATTCACAGCTCCAATGTGATGCTTTACTCCAAAAAGGAGAAAGTCGCTAGCCGTGTGGGCCACACTTTTACAGACGATGGTCGTAAGGTGCGCATCCTCAAGAAGACCGGTGAAATCATCGACTAGACTAGCTATCTCAAATTATGTCCCTGACCAAGCCCAGGGAAAGGAAAGAAAGAATGGCTGAACAGCTCAAAGATTTTTATAACACTAAGGTTGTTCCTAAGTTAATGGAGCAGTTTGAGTACAAGAACGTACATCAGGTACCTAAGGTGCTTAAGGTGACTGTCAACCGTGGTTTAGGAGAGGCCTCACAAAACGCTAAAGCTTTGGAAGCGTCTGTGAGTGAGGTAGGGGTAATTACAGGGCAACGACCTGTAATTACCCGTGCTAAGAAAGCGATTGCTGGATTTAAGATTCGTCAAGGTATGCCAGTTGGAGTGATGGTTACTCTTCGCTCTGAGCGTATGTATGCATTCTTAAACCGTTTAATTAATTTGGTCCTACCCCGTATTCGTGACTTTCGCGGTGTGAGCCCTAAGAGTTTTGATGGTCGGGGTAACTATACTCTGGGGTTACGTGAACAGTTGATTTTCCCTGAGGTCGATTACGACGGCGTTGATCAGGTGCGTGGCATGGATATCACTATTGTGACTACTGCCAAAACCGATGAGGAAGGGCGAGCCCTCCTTAAAGAATTAGGAATGCCGTTCCGGGATAGCTGAGGTTTATACGAGAGAGAAATATGGCGTCTAACGATACGATTTCAGACATGCTTACGCGCATCCGAAATGCAAATCTTGCGCGGCATAAGACTGTCAATATTCCATCCACCAAAGTTACTCGTAATATTGCCAAGGTCCTTCAAGAGGAAGGTTTTATTGGTGATACTGCGGATGCAACAGAAGGTGTCGCACGGATGATGACTGTCAACTTGAAGTACAAAGGCAAGATGCAACAGCCGATCATTCGCAATCTAACCCGTGTCAGTAAGCCAGGTTTGCGCGTTTATTCAAGCTGTAAGGATTTACCTCGAGTTTTGGGTGGTATCGGTATTGCCATTGTTTCAACCTCGAGTGGCATCATGACTGATAGAGATGCCCGCCACAAAGGTGTAGGCGGTGAAGTTCTTTGTTATGTCTGGTAGTGTTTTGCCTTGCTTTTACTAGTAGTTATTTTCGCAGCCGTTGCTGGCGGTTAGGGAAGGATTAAAATGTCTCGGATTGGTAAAAAGCCGGTGCCTGTACCTTCAGGTGTGAGTGTTTCCATTGATTCACAGTCAGTCATCGTGAAAGGTCCTAAAGGTGAGCTTTCTCGTGTGTTGCCTGGGGAAGTGAACATCGCTCAAGAGGGTGAGCAAATAGTTGTAACCCGGCAAGATGATTCTCGTGTGGCTCGAGCTCGTCATGGTTTATCCCGTACACTGATTGCCAATATGGTTGAAGGGGTATCCAAAGGCTTTGAAAAGCGTCTGGAAATTAAAGGTGTTGGTTATCGTGCCGCTGTGAAGGGCAAGACACTAACAATGAACCTGGGCTATAGCCATCCGGTTGAGTTTGATCCGCCAGCAGGTATTGAGTTCAAGGTAGAGAGCAATACCAATGTGATTGTTTCTGGTATCGACAAGGAGCTGGTTGGCACCATCGCCGCTAAGATTCGTGACGCTCGACCCCCTGAGCCCTACAAAGGTAAGGGTGTTCGTTATCTCGGTGAAATGGTGAGACGTAAAGCTGGTAAAGCAGGGAAGTAATTGAGTTATGAAAGCTACACGTAAACAATCTACCCATCGCCGTCATGCGCGCATTCGTCGTCGTATCAAGGGCACTGCCGAACGGCCTAGATTAGCGGTATACCGCTCTAACAATCACATTTATGCTCAAGTGATTGATGATTATAAGCACCATACACTGGCTGCAGCATCTACGTTGGATGCCGATCTTAAGGCTGATGGTGGCTCTACCAAGGATGCTTCTGCTAAGGTCGGTAAGCTAATCGCTGAGCGCTCTCTGGCAAAGGGAGTTAAGCAAGTCGTATTTGATCGTGGTGGTAAGCTCTATCATGGTCGTGTGGCAGCTCTGGCAGAGGCTGCTCGTGAAGCTGGTCTGGATTTCTAAGACTTCTAAAAGGATTAAATCATGGCAAAAGAACGTCGTAAGGGAAATAAGAATAAGGAAAAGGAATCAGAGTGGCAGGAACGAGTAGTCCAAATCCGTCGTGTGACCAAGGTAGTCAAAGGGGGTAAGAAACTCAGTTTCCGTGCCATTGTGGTGATTGGTAATGAGAAGGGGCAAGTTGGCGTAGGTGTTGGTAAAGCCAGCGACGTTATTGGTGCTGTGAAAAAGGGGGTAGCCGACGGTAAGAAAAACCTTGTTGAGGTACCTTTAAATAAAGCTTACTCGCTGCCTCATCCGTCCACTGGCGAGGCCGGTGGTGCACGTGTATTTATGCGTCCTGCTGCCCCTGGTACCGGTGTAATTGCTGGTGGTGCAGTGCGTACTGTACTTGAGCTAGCGGGTGTACGAAATGTTTTAGCTAAGCAATTAGGGTCTGACAACCAGTTGAATAATGCCCGAGCTGCTGCTAATGCGCTGGCTTCTTTGAGAACTTTCTCTGAGGTAGCTAAGGAGCGTGGCATCCCACTTGAGAAGCTCTACGCTTAGGTTTGAAATAGAGTTAGATTGATTGGATTTAAAACAATGAGACTAGAGGATGTTCAACCTAAAGCTGGTTCAAGACGCCGTCGTCGTCGTGTAGGTCGTGGTATTGCAGCAGGTCAGGGAGCTACCTGTGGCTTTGGCATGCGTGGTCAAAAATCCCGATCAGGTCGTCCTACACGTCCTGGTTTTGAAGGCGGTCAGTTGCCTTTGTATCGGCGGATTCCAAAGCTAAAGCATTTCCCCATTGTTAATCAAAAGGTATTTACTGTGCTGAACGTTGCGCGTTTGGCTGATTTGCCTGCTGGTTCGGAAGTGACCATGGCATCGTTGATGGATGCAGGCATTATTACGTCTGATGATGGGCCATTGAAGATTCTAGGGAATGGAGATCTGGATGTAGCCCTGACGGTCAAAGCTGCTGCTTTCACCCAGAGTGCTAAGGCTAAGATCGAGGCTGCTGGCGGTACCTGTGAAATCTTGGCGTAAGCCTCTAAAATGAGCATACATATTAGCTAGCTGTGCTCTAGGCGGTTGACCTGGGTACAGCTTGTGTTTAATTAGAATCTAGATAGAATCTAAACTTATGGTTGTCAGTCGAGGAAAGACACCCAGCGCTCAGGAAACTTTTTTGCAGATGGCTCAAGCCGCTGGTCTGCGAGGCCGTTTGCTGGTGACTCTAGGGTTGTTAGTGCTGGTGCGTTTAGGGATGTATATTCCCGTACCAGGGATTGATCGTGTCGCTTTCTCACAACAAGTTGGTGCTGGAGGGTTACTAGGCTTTCTAGATATCTTTGTGGGTGGTGGTTTGTCGTTGTTGGGTATTTTTGCCCTGGGCATTTTGCCTTATATCAATGCCTCCATCATCATGCAGCTACTGACAGCTGCGATTCCTCAATTAGAGGATCTACAAAAAAATGAGGGTGAAGCTGGACGTCGTAAGATTTCTCAGATTACTCGTTATGTGGCTGTCGGGTGGGCTGTTTTACAGAGCACTTTGCTAGCTAGTTTTTTACTAAGTCCCTTTGCTAATCAGCCAGGTCTGCCCTTTATTGTTGAAACAGCTGTAGCTTTGACCGCTGGTTCAATGTTTGTGATGTGGGTTGGAGAGCTTATTACTGAACGAGGCGTGGGCAATGGTGCATCGTTACTGATCTTTCTGAACATTGTGTCCTCGTTGCCTCGTCTGTTGGACAGTGCTGTAACCGTGGCGCAGTCGCCAACATCGTCTCGTCAGGATGTGGCTGGCATCGTTGTCGTAAGCCTGGTCTATTTGGCGATGGTTGTGGGAATTGTGTTTGTTCAGGAAGGCATGCGTCGAATTCCAATTGTGTCAGCACGTCGTCAGGTAGGTCGGAAGCTGTATTTAGAAAAGAGTAATTATTTGCCCCTGCGTCTTAACCAGGGTGGGGTAATGCCTATTATCTTTGCTTCGGCTATCCTCGTTTTGCCTCTGCAGGCGGCTCCCTATATTGCTACGACTCTCTCCAATCCAGGTGTTTCGGACTTTGTGAATCAATTTTTGAGTCCAGGTTCAATTCCTTATAACTTGATGTACCTGGTGATGATTTTGTTCTTTAGCTATTTCTATGCATCGCTGGTGGTAGATCCTGAAGACATGTCACGAAACTTGAAAAAAATGGGAGCCAGTATTCCTGGTATTCGTCCTGGTAAGGCTACGAGTGATTTTATTGCTAAGGTTCTGAACCGATTGACCTTTTTGGGAGCTTTGTTCCTTGGTATTGTTGCTGTAGTGCCGAGCATGGTGGAAAGCGGTTTGCGCGTAACTGTTTTTCAGGGTCTAGGGGCTACGTCTTTGCTGATTTTGGTTGGTGTGGCAATTGATACAGCCAAGCAGATTCAGACCTATGTGATTTCTCAACGTTACGAGGGTATGGTGAAAAAGTAGTGATTAGAGTGATTTTTTTAGGACCTCCTGGAGCTGGTAAGGGGACTCAAGCCAGTGTTTTGTCCGAAGAGTTTGTTGTTCCTCATATTTCGACAGGGGATATTTTGCGGGCAGCGGTGGCTGCTAAAAGCGAGTTGGGACAAAAAGCTGAGTCTTATATGAACGCTGGCGAGTTAGTGCCTGATGAACTAATTTTGGATCTGATTCGTGAGCGTCTAGCTCAAGATGATGCTGGTAAAGGATGGATTTTGGATGGTTTTCCTCGCAATGTCAGTCAAGCCAACTTTTTGGATAAGCTGCTAGTTGAGATCGATCAGCCCTGTGAGTGCGTTCTAAATCTGGAAGTGCCGGACGATGTGCTGATTTCTCGTCTGTTGGCACGGGGGCGTAAAGATGATAATGAAGAGGTTATCCGTAATCGATTAGAGGTGTATCGTAAGCAAACTGAACCCTTAATTGATTTTTTTAGAAGCCGTCAGCAGTTGGTTTCAGTCAATGGTCATCAGGCTATGGATGCTGTAGCTGGTGACCTGAAACAGGTTTTACAGGCTTAGGTAATAATTCTTCTCCAGCTTAATGACTGTTTTTGATGGTTTAGGCTACTAGTCCATATCATTTTGAGTATCGTTTGCTACCCTTGTAGCGTTGACCTTAAAGGTCAAATTTAGGTCTTGGTATAAGTGCCTTGGCTTGTTTGATTGAGGCGGGCAAATATTCCTACGGTAATAGAGTGTCTGTCGTAAGAGCGGATGGACAGTTAAAGTCTGTCAGCCTTATATGTTTGATTGTTTACTGAGTTGAGGAATAGCTACTTGTCTAAGCAAGATTTAATCGAAATGGAAGGGACCGTTACCGAATCTCTTCCTAACGCCATGTTTCGGGTTGATTTGGATAATGGGTTTAATGTACTGGCCCATATTTCGGGAAAGATTCGCCGTAATTACATCAAGATTTTGCCAGGTGACCGGGTGAAGGTTGAGCTGACCCCCTATGACTTGACAAAGGGACGTATTACTTACCGTTTGAGGAAGAAATAGGGTTTCTTTTCTGAGAATGTTCGTCAGCTTTTAGCTGATGTCTTCTTGTGGTTACTTGTGATTAAATGATGGCCTCCAGAATAGGGTTCGAGCCAAAGCGGACAACGTCTGTGCAGGGAAGTCCGGTATTTTTGGCTATCTCGGAAATTGTAATCTGAGCATCTGTTTCGTCTACCCCAAACGTATTTAGAGCGATGCCTGCAACGCTAGGGGATGTGAATGTACCTCCGGCGGTGGCGACGGTTTTATAAAGATGTAGTACCTGCTGTAGCGGGGGTATGGAAAACTCTGGAAAGTGCTGAATGTGTTCCAGAGTTATTTTGTGTACCAGTATCAGGTGTGTTGGTTGTGAGCCCCGAAGCAGAGGTAATGTGGCAGTGGAAGCAGGGTTTAGTAGGGAGCCTTGACCTTCGATGTATAGAATATCGTTGCGATCGCTACACGCTAACACCGCCTGTTCAACGGCTCCAGCTGCAAAGTCTACTCGGACCGCATCCAGGGCAATGCCAGGAGCACCTAACATCAATGCCGTTTGACCTGTGGCCACCAGTTGAGAGTTAATCCCCTTCGCCTGGGTAGCTCGATTGAGCTCAATGCAGGTAGACATTTTACCAACAGCCATATCAGTGCCCACCGCTAAAACCCGTTTGCACTTCAGGTGACGAGCCTGACCAGAGCCTACAGAAAGACCGTCCGGCTCCTGACGCATGTCCCAAATCCATTGGTCAGGATAACGCTTGGGATTTAGATATTGGTTCAGGCTGGGATCGTCATTGAAGCTGGTATGTAGACCATTCATGACATTAAGCCCTGACGCGATAGCAACCCTGACATCCTCCACCCACGGTTTGGGCAGTCGTCCCCCAGATGGAGCCAGACCAATCGCCAGTACATCTGGGCTATAGGTCAGCGCATCTGCCATGGTAGCCACAATGGGCACATCACGCTTAATGCCTGTAAGGGATCTAAGGGACTGGCCAGTGCAGGTTTCGTCAATGACAACGGCGATCGGATTTTGGCTGTAGCGTAGTAGAGCGAGACCGGTCTTGCCCTTTGCCCCCGTAATGCCGCTGTGAAGCAAAATAGCGATGCGGTGGTGAGATTGAAGGTACATGGATGAGGAAATACAGGGATTGGCAAAACTAAAGCTTATACGCTTCCTCCCAGCAGAGGATAGCCTATGAGACCCAGAATAGCGCCACCCAAGATAAGCTTCCATGCGGTAATCCTGAAACAAATAATGGCGATGAGGGATGCGATCGCTATTACTACCGCCAATACTGATAAAGCCCCGTTGGATTGTCCAAAGGCAGTCTGTCCCAGGGGCACCGCCGCCGCCATAATGGCTCCCACCACCGCAGGTTTAATCCCCTTAAGAAATGCCTGTACCCAGGGATTTTTCCGTAGACGCACCAGCAACGGGGCCGCCAGCATAATAAATAAAAATGAGGGGGTAAAGATGCCGACAGCAGATATGAAAGCTCCCCAAAAACCCGCCATTTTATAACCCACAAAAGCTGCTGTTAGAACCACAGGCCCTGGACTCAGCTGACCAATGGCCACACCATTGATAAAGTCAGCAGTCGATAACCAGCCCAGCCGTTCTACCACCTCAAATTCAAGTAGCGGAATAATCACCAGCCCGCCGCCAAAAATAAACGTGCCCACCTGAAGAAAAAAGGTAAATAGCGGCCAGCCGTACTCTGTCAATCGTTCGGTGCCCCAAAAATTGGGTTGTAGTGTAGCCAGCAAACCCAGCGGCATAAAACTATGCAGTCGCAGACCTTTAGGACCATATAGTCCAATGCCTAACAAGCCAGCGAGCAAGAATAAAATCGGTGTGCTAAAGCTGCTAAAGGCACTGGCCAGAAATGCTAAAACAGCAATCGCCACACCTATCCAAGTTTGAATAGATTTACGGCTAAGTTTGTAGCAGAAGCCTAAAATGATGGCAATCATGACAGGTGATAGGCCGAAAAATAAAGCCATCAGCTGGGGCAATTGCTGAAACTGAAAATAAATCCAGCTCAAACCCACCACAATCAAAAAAGCAGGGGTAATAAACGCAAGACCGGCCACAAACGCCCCTAACCAGCCGCCATAGACATATCCTGTATAGATTCCCATCTGAGTGGATGCTGGTCCCGGCAGCATTTCACAGACGGCAAGACCATCGCTAAATGCATCGGGGCTTAACCAAGCTCGGCGATCTACAGCTTCGTCATTAATCATGGCAATGTGAGCCTGGGGGCCTCCAAAGCCAATGGCACCCAGCTTTAGGAACAGCCCAGCCAGTACCTTTAGGCGACTAATCTGGTTATTCATAGAAAAAAACCACTCAACTAGGTTTATTTGATAGAATAGAGTCTATTGAAGAATGCGTTACGATTGAAAACACTAGGTGCAGCGAGGGTTCAGACCGTGATTCATGCGACGCTCCATCAGCTCAAAGTATTTGAAGCAACTGCTCGCCACGGTAGCTTTACCCGTGCAGCCGAAGAACTCTATTTAACCCAGCCAACGGTGTCCATACAAGTCAAGCAGCTTACAAAAGCTGTGGGTCTACCGTTATTTGAGCAGATTGGTAAACGACTATATCTCACACAGGCTGGCAAAAAGCTGTTGGAAACCTGCCAGGAAATTTTCCAGGGGCTATCCCAGTTTGAAATGTCCATTGCTGATCTTAAGGGCATGAAGCAAGGCAGACTCAGCCTGGCTGTGATTACTACCGCTAAGTACTTTGTGCCTCGTCTTTTGGGACCCTTTTGTAAGCGCTACCCCGGGATTGATATTTCCCTTAAGGTGACCAATCACCAAAATATCCAGGAGCGTATGCTCAACAATCGAGATGATTTGTTTATCTTTAGTCAGCTGCCGAGCCAGCCTGATCTAAAGACCTATCCCTTTTTGGATAACCCGTTGGTGGTGATTGCACCGACGGATCATCCCCTGGCTGGGAAGCGCAATATTCCCATTGATGCCCTTAATAATGAGCAATTTATTATGCGTGAGCCGGGGTCTGGTACCCGTGAAGCGGTTCAGAAGCTGTTTGCCGAAAATAATGTGGATGTCAAAGTACGTCTGGAACTGGGTAGTAACGAAGCTATCAAGCAAGGGATTGCGGGTGGTTTAGGGGTGTCAGTGTTATCGCAGCATACGATTATTTCTGAAGGCACCAGTGGCGAATTTGCCATTCTCGATGTCGAAGGCTTTCCTATTCCGCGTCAGTGGTATGTGGGACATTTGGCAGGTAAGCAGCTTTCTGTAGTGGCTGAGAGCTTTTTGCAATATCTATTGGAAGAAAGTCCGGCTATGGCAAAGCAATTTTTACCGGGGTTGGGACAGCCGATGTCGGGTAAGGAAGCTGCATCGGTTTAGCTGAGGAATTCAGATTTGCTAGCTTGGGTAAAACTTAAAAATGAGAGCCCCGTGCCTTTAGACATGGAGCTCTCATTTTTTTATATGGCTAGGGATGTGAAGAGTGGTCTAGGTCAAACCTGATAATAGGACCAGACCTAGAACGGCACCAAAGACGATCAGAGCATAAAACTGTGCCCGTCCTGTTTCCAGGTACTTTAGCCCTTCTCCCGTAATCAATGTGAGGAAACCGGTTAAGTTAACTAGACCATCCACAAGCTTGATATCCATGGTGAGAGCAACTTTGGCTAGCTTACGGCTGCCCTGAACAAATACCACCTCATAAATGTCGTCGACATACCATTTGTTTAGGGAGAAGTTGTAAAGAGGCTTAATTTTAGATGAGATCGCGCCTGCATCAATGGTCTTTGTCACATACATCAGTACTGCCAGGGTAATCCCCACAAGCGAGATAGCAACGGAACTCCCGGCCATAACATAGAACTCATGGAGATCAACCTCTTCGGCCAGCTCAGCTACTGTGACGATTTCTCCAGGCGCGGAGATAAAGGCCTCAAAGTAGTTGCCAAAGGGGGTGCCTATTAAACCTACCAGAATTGAAGGAATCGCCAATGCCAACAGGGGCAGCGTCATCGTAATCGGCGATTCATGGGGTTCAGAGGCATGATGATGGTCGCCATGATGCTCCTCTTCAGCGGCAGGCATTTCCTGAATGCTCATGGCACCGGGGCCAACGGAGGCACCCATGCGCTGGAGATTCTCAATGCGTAGCTGTTCTTTAATATCATTGCTGGTGCCGCGAAACTCTCCCTCAAAGGTGGAAAAGTACATTCGGAACATATAGAAGGCAGTAATACCCGCTGTTACCCAGCCAATGGCCCAGAGAAATGGGCTTACCTGAAACGTAGACCCTAAGATTTCATCCTTGGACCAGAATCCGGCAAATGGAGGAATTCCCGAAATTGCCAGGGTACCAATAAGGAACGTGGCTCCCGTAACGGGCATATATTTGCGTAGACCTCCCATCAGCCGCATGTCTTGAGCATAGGTGGGGTTGTGGCCAACCACGTCCTCCATACCATGAATAACAGAGCCGGAGCCCAGGAACAGCATGGCTTTGAAATAGGCGTGGGTCATCAGGTGAAAGAGTCCGGCACTGTAGGCACCCACCCCCATGGCCATAACCATGTAACCCAGTTGGGACATAGTTGAATAGGCCAGACCTTTTTTAATGTCGTTTTGGGTAATGGCGATGGAGGCACCCATCATGGCGGTAAAGGCACCTACATAGGCGATGGTGTTCATCGCTATAGGGATTTCCTCAAACACCGGATACATGCGACCAATCAGGAATACACCCGCTGCCACCATGGTGGCAGCGTGAATCAATGCCGAAATTGGCGTCGGGCCTTCCATTGCATCTGGCAGCCAGACATGGAGCGGAAACTGGGCCGACTTGGCCATGGGACCCATAAATACAAGGATTGCAAACAGGGCTGCGATCTCACCCGGCAGGCTACCCACTTCCACCATGTGAGTAAGACGCTCGCCCATCACATCAAATTCAAAGCTGCCTGTGGCCCAAAAGATGCCCAGCATCCCTAGCAACAGACCAAAGTCGCCCACACGGTTAGTCACAAATGCTTTCTGACAGGCATCCGCCGCCGGTTTGCGGTTGTACCAAAAACCAATAAGCAGGTAGGAACACATTCCCACCAGCTCCCAGAAGACGTATATCTGAACCAGATTAGGACTGAGTACCAGCCCCAACATGGAGAAACTAAACAAACTTAAATAGGCATAAAACCTGACATAGCCAGGATCGTGAGCCATGTAGCCATCGGTGTAGACCATCACCAAGAAGGCGACTGTGGTCACGATCACCAACATTAGCGAGGCCAGGTGGTCAATGGTATAGCCCATCTGTAGCTTGAAGCTACCCGCCGACGCCCACTCAAACATAAATGAGTAAGCTTCATGGCCGTTCCACTGGCTCCAGAAAATACCGAAGGACATGAACATCGCCGCCCCAAGCAGGCTAACGATTAAGACTGAACTCGGAGTACGTAGTTTGCTTGTAGCGTCGCTATAGCTGATTAGACCCACGCCCACAATAGCTGCACCGAGGAGTGGCAGTACTGGGATGAGCCATGCGTAAGAATAGAGAGATTCTAAGGATTCCATAGTTATTTTGGTGCCTGCCGCCCGAGTTGGCAAAACCGCCTACATTGTGACATATGCGAGCTGGACTATTATTCAACTTCTGACAGACCTTTCTTACGGAACGTTGATTTTTCCTTGAGTGACGGCTCAATCTAAGTCGGTATAACTCAAGTAAACTGAGGGCTTGTGTTTTGTCTATCCAAAAACAGGCTGCGATCCTGAGAAAAAGGTTATTTTTTACGACAGTGTCGTTTGGTTTAGGTTTCTTGATGTTGGAGAAATAAGACAACATCAAGCATTGATAAAGGTCAATGGGGATCGAGCTGTGGGCCATAGACAAGGCGGGCATTACCCGCCGTTTGATTGGAAGATTTGTCTGGCGGCGTTAGCGGCGGTTTGGCTTTGCCTGACTCTGCCAGCAATCGCTCAGGTTCAGCCAATGGCGGCGGAAGCGGATGTAGTGATTGACGGTCGAGTACTGTTTCGGCTGGGCCGGATTGATACGGTCAGTGCTGAACGCCGGGCCGATGTGGCCAATGATGCGCTATGGAAGGTGCTGGAAAATGCTGAACGGCAGTCGCCACCATCGTCGATCCGGGTGCGAACGCGGGAACAAAATGGATTGGTAACGGTACGGGCCAATGGTCGACATTTGTTGACGGTAACCAGTAGCGATTTGATATCAGGGGTGTTGCCCGAGGATTTGGCGACAGTATGGGTGGCTGAGCTCCAGTCTGCTCTGGATCGGGCGCAGCAGGAACGGCGGCCTGACTATCAACGCAAAATGGCCTGGACGAGTTTAGGCGTGGTTGCGATCGCACTCCTGCTCTGGGCCTTGCTTTATAACGGTCGCCGCTGGCTCTGGCGCAGGCAAACGCGGACGGGTAAAAAGCTATCAGTGTGGTTACTACCCTCATTGCTGGGGAGCCAAATAGTAGTGTGGTTCGCGGCGGCTATCTATATATGTGAGTTATTTCCGGCGGCAAGGTCCACCCGATATCGCATTTTTCAGTTTTTAGAACGCACCTTTACGGACCCGCTATTAAGTATCGATGGTCGAGGTTATTCCTTGGTCAGCTTATTGAATGGGGTGCTGCTTGCCCTGGTGCTGTGGATCGGAGTGCGGATTGTCACATCGGCGGTGAAGTCGCGGTTTTTGAAAGCGGCGATACCGGATCGAGGGTTGCAAGATGCGATCGCTACCCTGATGCAAATTGTCCTAACGGGCATGGGCTTGTTTTTGATTTTGCAGGCGTTGGGCATCGACCTGAGTGCATTGGCGATTTTGGCGAGTGTGCTGGGGGTGGGCTTAGGTTTTGGGTTGCAGAATATTGCCAACAATATTGTCAGTGGTTGGATGATGCTGTTTGAGCGGTCGATCCAGGTGGGGGACTTTATCAACCTGGGGGACCTGGCAGGTACGGTGGAGCGCATTGGTCTGCGCAGTACGGAAATTCGCACGCCGGATCGAGTGTCGATCATTGTTCCAAATGCGCAGCTGTTGGAGAATAAGGTGATCAACTGGAGTCATGGTCATCCGGTATCACAGCTACATTTACCGATTGGTGTGGCCTATAGTTCCAATATTCATCAGGTGCATACGGCAGTCATGGAAGCGGTCGGAGCCCATCCCAATGTGTTGCGGTATCCACAGCCAAAATTGCGGTTTCTTGGATTTGGAGAGAGTTCTCTAGATTTTGATGTGTTGGTATGGATGAGAGATCCGCGACAACAGTTTGATCTCAAAAGTGACCTGTATTATATGCTGGAGTCGAATTTTCGACGCTATGACATTGAGATTCCTTTTCCTCAGAGAGATTTGAATATTCGACCTTCTCAGATAGATCCGATAATCTTGACGCAACAGATTTCTGAAGAGAGTTTGCCAGTAATACCCAAAACAGAGAGCGGT
>JBCCJR010000041.1:0-20607 GCA_039045805.1 Cyanobacteria bacterium P01_C01_bin.118 | reverse complement strand
GATCAAAATTCAACCTATGCGTTGGACGATTGACGATTTAGAGGGTCTTCCTGAAAATGGCAATCGCTACGAAATCATTGATGGAGAACTATATACGCCCCGTGCGCCCCATGTGGACCATCAGGATGTGGCTGGGGCTATTTATGCTGAACTGCGCAGCTGGTCTAAACAAAGCGGGCTGGGACGAGCCACGTTCGGGCCAGGGGTGATTTTCTCGTCGACAGATGCAGTGATTCCCGATGTGGTGTGGGTTAGCAATGAACAGGCAAAGCTACTGCTAGATGATTCTGGACACTTTACCGGAGCCCCTGAAATTGTTATCGAGGTATTGTCTCAGACTCAGAAAGACAAAGAGCGCGACCGAAAAACTAAGCTGAAGCTGTATTCCAATCAAGGTGTGGTGGAATACTGGATTTTTGACCGGGAGCTAAATCTCATTGAAATTTATCGCCGTGAAGTGGGACAGCTGGTCAAGGCCATGACAATCTATGCTGCAGACATGTTGACTAGTCCGATTCTTCCTGGTTTTAGCTGTAGGATTGTAAACCTGTTTGAGTGAAGCTCTATGTAGCTGGCTTAGGTGAAAGTATTTGAGTATGACATTCGTGAGATGGATTAGCGGACGAGATGGCAGCAACAGAGGATATTAGCTGGGCAACGCAGCAATATAATTTGGGAGTTGAGTACTACAACCGTCATACGGATGAGCGAGCCGAGAATCTAGAGAAGGCAATGGTAGCGTTTGAAAATGTGCTGGAGAAGCTTACTCGTAATGGATTTGCGGAAGATTGGGCAAATGCTCAAGAATGGTTGGGAAATGTTTATCGGAATCGCATCCTAGGTGAGCGAGCAGCGAACCTGGAAGCGGCTATTGGTTGTTACAAAAATGCCTTAGAGGTGTACACTCGCGGATCATTTCCTGAAAAATGGGCTATGACGCAGATAAGTTTAGGTATCAGCTATCGACATCGCATTCTAGGTGAACGAGTCGATAACTTGGAGAATTCTATTCTTGCTTTCAAGAATGCTCTGGAAATATTCACCCGAGAATCATTTCCTGAAAAATGGGCTATGACCCAAATGCATTCTGGGATTACCTACCGAAGCCGTATTCGAGGTGAGCGAGCCGATAATTTAGAGAATTCTATCCTTGCTTTCAAGAATGCTCTGGAAATATTTACTTGCGAATCATTTCCCGAAAAATGGGCTATGACCCTAAATAATTTAGGGGTTGCTTATCAATATCGTATTCGAGGTGAGCGATCTAATAATTTGAAGCAAGCAATTGATGCTTTTAATCAGGCTCTACAGATTCGGACCCGCGAATTACTTCCTGAGCAGTGGGCAAGAACTAATCGAAATTTAGCTAATGTTTATTGCGACTCTTTATATGAAGGTCAGTTAGACAAATTAGATTTGGCCATTGAAATGTATCGGAAAGTCTCTGAAGTTTTCACACGTTCCACTTATCCATATTATTGGGCAAATAATCAAAGTTACTTAGCAGAGGCACTGACGAAACGAGCTTCACTGGTGACAGATCAATTTCAGAAAAATACCGATCTAGGTAATGCTATCCAGTTACTAAAAGCTGCAATAGAGATTTCTTCTCCTGGTGGTCCTGACTACATAGACTCTTATTATCGTTTAGGAAATGCTTTTTTCTCTCGTTACAGTCTTACAAAGAGTTCCATAGAGCTAGAGAAAGCTCTGCAGGCATATAAAAACGCACTTATTGTCATTGACTCTGAACATTACGACTGGGATAAAATCTGGCAGGCGCTACCTACTACCCAAGCTGTTCTTGGCAGCCGCCTGGTAAGGGATGGCCAGTGGCAAGATGGTTTGGAACTGCTACTCAACAGCGTTAGTCAATTGCGCAACAGCTACAACCGCCTAGCTCATGCCAGCGCCCTTTACGAAACTGCCTACGCCTATGAGGCCATGTCTGATTGGGATAATGCTCGCCTTTATTATCGTGATGCTCTACGCATCTATGACTATTTGAAGGAGCCATCAGGTAAAGCCAAAAGTCTCACAGGACTAGGTACTACCCTCGGCGCTCAAGGCTATCTAGAAAAAAGCATGGCCATCTTCCAACAGGCTCGTGACCTTTACGAACAGTTACAGCAACCTGAAAAGGTAACCGAAGTGAATAAGCTGTACGACATTGCTAAACGCACCCTAAATGATGAGGATATTGAGGTATTTGCATGACCACTGCCGATGATATTTTCGAACAGTCTCGCAATAATATCGAGCGGCTGGGCCTCAAAGAGATTCCCTTTACTGAAAGTCCGGTAGATCTGGAAAGTGAGATGCTGACTAAGATTTTTACCGGACGAGAAAACGAATTGCGACAGGTGTTTAACCTATTCCAGAGTCGTGAACGTCGCCGCATTTTAATCTACGGCCGCATCGGCATTGGTAAAAGTGCCTTTCTATTGGAAGTACTGTCCGTTCTCAAACGCAAACTTAAAAAGTCCCTCACTACCTACATTTCTCTACCACCAGATTTAGACTTAGCGACTACTGCATTGATTGCCCTGGCCCAAGCCATGCCCGAAGACGACTGGGCGCAGCAGCAGCTCTACAAAATGGGCATTCCCACCAACAAAGCCTTGAAAGAACGTAGTTCTGAAATAGGAGGCAATGCCCTCGTCACCGCGAAAACTGGCGAAAAAGATCTGCCGATCATTGCTCCAGAGTATCCGTCGATTAGTTTAGACACGTTGTTAGATCGAGCAAAAAAGAAATATCCCAACGGCATCATAATCGCCATCGACGATCTCGATAAGCAAAACCCTAGTCGGATCCGTCAGCTAATGTACGATGCCCAGGGAATGCTTAAAGGTCCAGCTTGGTTTTTGCTCACTGGCCATCCCGTTAGTATGACCGGTGATTTACTCACTACTGAGCGAGGTTTGTTTGATCTGCGCCTGCCTCTGGAAGAGTTGGATTTTAACACCACCTATAAAATGCTGATCAACTATCTCAGCAGCGTTCGCATCGACAATGACTGCACCGATCCAGAGGATCCTCGCTGTGTGCTGCCCTTTTTACCTGAAACCGCTGCCCAGTTTTGTGAAGCCTCTCGGGGTAAACCACGCCTGTTTAACCGCCTGGGCAATATTGTTCTATCCAGGGCGGCTGATCTAGAAGCCAAAATAATTACACCGGATGTACTTAAACAAGGATTACAGGCTGCATTACCCACCCTCCGAGAAAAAGCAGCCCTAAATTTCAAAGAAAATCGAGTGCAAGCCTTTCTACAACAACGGGGCAGCATTTCCGATGAAACTATTACACTTGATGATATGGAAAAGCTTGGCGTGCGGGACTTTGCCGAACTGCTGCCGATTTTAGAACGCTTAGAAGCTGCTGATTTAGTCCATCAGCCTAGCCAGGATGAAACCAAAACCTTTGAACCATTGGTCTTGCCAATTAGTGATATTGAGGACTAAGACTTACGGCTCAAAAGGATAAGGAGTAAATCTAGTGATAATGCCGTTTCCTGGAATGGATCCATATTTAGAGCATCCTGAAATATGGCCAGGAGTACATTTGTTATTAATTACGACCTTAGCTGAATCCTTAACACCACAACTGCGGCCAAAATATTCGGTTTTGGTCGCAGTTAGGCTTTATGAAACGCCTCCAGAACAGAAGGCCAATACAGCTTTAGTCTCTCCAAGTTCCCAACCCATGTTGGTTGAAGTGCCAATGCCAGTTACGGTCAGGCAAGGCTATTTGGAAGTACGCGAAGTGGCCACTAAGGAAGTGATCGCTGCCATTGAGCTGCTATCCCCCATTAACAAACGTCCAGGACAGGGACGACGTACTTACGAAACCAAACGGGAGCATGTACTCGCTAGCTCTACCCACCTGGTCGAAATTGATCTACTGCGAGCCCATGAACCCATGCCGATTTTGGGTCAAGGTTGGCACAGTGACTATCGTATCTTGGTTAGTCGGAGCGAGCTAAGACCCCAGGCAGAGCTATACGGATTTAATCTAAGGGATAAGATTCCCACGTTTAGCCTGCCGTTAAGTCAAGATGATCAGGCCCCCACTGTCGATCTGCAGAGCGTGTTAAACCAGATTTATGAGCGTTCTGGCTACGATTTGAAACTGGATTACCAGGAAGATCCTGTCCCCTCATTCAATGATGAGGAAAACCGTTGGATGCATAATCTTCTGACTGACAAGGGATTACGCTCCAGTGCTTGAGGCAATAGGCCTTAACCCGTTACTATACAGGCGCATATTTTCTGGTCAGGCCCCATCGGGATAATTGCCTCCATGATTGACTCAGTACTGCGTACCCTTACCTTTGGACAGTTTTCGCTACACCAGTGGCGTGAGGTTAGCCTGATCCACTGGCTGCTATCACCATTACGCAAATGGCGGCAGGGCAGCAGTTTACTGGCCTATGGTGACCTGATTGCAGCAGGCATTATGGCAATTCTGCTGGTGCTGTCTCCCTACACCTCTACAACCTTGATCGGCATTTTGCTGATGCTCTGCGCAGCGCTGTGGTTTTTGCTGACGGTCAGTGATGAGGCCAACGGCTGGCTTACGCCCATTCATCTGGCGGTCACCCTGTACTGGGGAACGATGATCCTGGCGACGGCCCTATCACCAGTAAAGGCGGAGGCGATTTCGGGGTTGGTCAAACTTACCTTAAATCTGCTGCTATTTATGTTGCTGGCGCGGGTGCTGAGAAAGCCGAATCTGCGCACCGGAGTGGCGTCGGTATATGTGTTGGCTACACTGCCGGTGGCCGTTTATGGCATGCGGCAGTACTTTTTTGGGGCTGAGGCCCTGGCTACTTGGGTAGACCCGACGTCAAATTTATCGGGAGCTACCCGTGTTTATAGCTATCTGGGTAATCCAAATCTACTGGCAGCCTATTTGATGCCTGCGGTAGCGCTAAGCGTTAGTGCCTTTTTTGTGTGGCCCCGCTGGTTACCTAAGGCATTGGCAGCCGTTGCTTTTTTTATTAATCTGGCCTGTTTGGTGCTGACCTACAGCCGTGGTGGTTGGATTGGACTGTTGGGTCTCTTTTTTGTCCTGGCGATATTGCTGATTTATTGGTGGAGTGAGCTATTCCCGCCCTTCTGGAAAAGGTGGGCGTTGCCCATCCTCCTGGGTTCCATGGTCGGTCTGGTGGTATTTTCGGTGTTGTTTGTTGGTCCGGTGCGAGAACGGGTGATGACCATGTTTGCCGGTCGAGGGGATAGTAGCAACAATTTCCGCATCAATGTGTGGGAAGGGGCTATGGATATGATTCGGGCGCGCCCTGTGTTTGGTATCGGTCCTGGGAATGAGGCGTTTAATAAGATTTATCCGTTTTATCAGCGACCTAATTACACTGCCCTCAGTGCCTATTCTGTTTTCTTAGAACATTTGGTGGAGGCTGGAGTGATTGGGTTTACTGCCTTTTTGTGGCTGTTGGGCACAATGTTCTATCAAGGATTGAACCAGCTGCGACGATTGCGGATGAATATGGATGTGCAGGGGTATTGGTTGATTGGCGCGATCGCAACCTGTGCTGGCATGTTAGTCCATGGTTTGGTGGATACCGTCTGGTATCGTCCTCAGGTGAGTACACTTTGGTGGATGTGCATGGCCATCATCGCCAGTTTCTATGTACCCCGCCAGCAAAACTATGGTTCAAATAGTCGGACAGATTAATGCAATTTGGTTACAACGCTAACAAAATTAGAAATAGCCCTGGGGCAAGCTTTAAGTAGCATGGGTTTCAAAAAACGAAAGACTCTCTATAAGACGAGGATTGCTTGGCAACGCCTCGTTTTTTATTGGTCAGGCAGCTGTATAGCGACTATACGGTTAGCCATTTACCTAAGGAGCCAAAATCGGAAACATCAATAAAACCTATTTCTGTATTACTACACTGTTGTTGATGAGTGGTGAAAAAGATTAGATTTGTCCACTGGCTGTTTAGTGCGTATTCTCCAGTGCTCCTCCATATATAAACATGAACGGCAGCCCGAATAAAAGAAATCTATAGGTCGAATCAAAATCCTTATTGAACCAGAAGGTCGGCAGGAAGCATCTGTAAATAGAGATACAGATGCTTTCCTGACGTCATCGATTAAATAGGGCAAATCGATACGAGTTATTCTGCCATGAAGTCTCATTACGCTCGATTCAAAAAGATTTCTCTCTCATGTGCTCTCACCCTCTCTACTATTTTTGTTGCATCTTGTTCTAGCTCTACCGGTGGTGAATCAGCAGATACTGCATCTCCTGAGCAGGCTAGCAGCGGCGGCAGTGGTGAAGTAATCCGTATTTCAATAGGTACACAGGACCAGGTAATCAATACGGCTGTTGGTGGGGCAACGGTACGAGAACTGGGGCTATTAGAAAAGCATCTACCAACAACTGGCAAGTACGAAGGTGTTGAATACGATATTCAATGGTCCAGCTATACATCAGGACCTCCCATTACTAACAAGATGTTGGCCAATCAGATTGATATTGGCTTAATGGGAGATTTCCCTGCGGTGATCAATCTGATTAAGTTTCAAGAAGAAGTAGAAGACGTTACTTCCACATTTATTGGCACGTTGGCCTACAGCCCCAATGGAGCTGGGAATGCTGTGGTAGTACCCAAAGATAGCGATGTCACTTCTTTAGCCGATCTAAAGGGTGGAGCTGTATCGGTCCCCTTTGGTTCTGCAGCCCATGGCATGGTCTTAAAGGCATTAAGTGACGCCGGAATTGACCCAGAAGAAGATGTTAAGCTCATCAGCCAGGCTCCCGAAGTTGGCGGCACCAGCCTACGAACTGGCCAAATCGATGCCCATGCAGACTTTGTCCCCTTTGGAGAATTGTTCCCCTTCCGTGGATTCGCCAAAAAGATTTTTGATGGTGCTCAAACAGGCGTTCCCACATTACATGGAATTGTTGTTCGCTCTGATTTTGCTGAAGAGCATCCTGAAATTGTTCAGGCCTATCTCCAGGCAATGTTAGAAGCTAACCAAACCTTCCAGGAAAGTCCTGAAGAAATTTCGGCCCAAATCGAGGAATGGTCGGGTATCGAGAAAGAAGTGGTTTATATGTTTCTCGGCCCTTCTGGACTACAGCCCATTAACCCGAGCATCGGTGAAGTTCAGTTAGAAGCCCTGAAAAACAGTATTGCTACGCTGATTAGTCTGGGCAAGATTGAGTCTCCCGTTAACCCTGACGATGTTACCGGCTGGGTTGATGAAAGCTTCTTAAAAACAGCCATGGAGAACATGGGACTAAACTATGACGAAGTGATCGAGACCGGTGAGAACTATGTCATCACTGGGAATGACGCCCTCACCAACGAACCTATTGAGGAACCCAAGATGGCGGCCCAACTGTGGATTCAAGAAGAACCCACAGTGACTAACTTTGCCACCATTCCCAATATGATTAAAAAGCTTAATGAGTTACAGACTGATGGAAAAGCATCTGATGTGATCTTTGTTCATGATCGGAACAAAGGTTGGAAACTCTTTGCTGAGAACTCTTACTATGTCAAGAATGGGGATGAAGTATCGGCCTTCTTGCTAGAAGCAGATGCTCAGAAGTTCGCGTCTGAGTCTGGTGGACAGGTAACGACATTTAAGAGCTTGCTACAGACCTATGCTAATGGTCCTCAGCCAGCTCGTATTAGCCGATTAACCCTGGAGGATTTAAGGCAGGCAATGTTGGACGCAGTCCCTGTGCTAGCCGGTTAGCCCGCATTTGAGGCGTTCCTTGTTTTTCTAATCTCTCACAACACCTCCAAAACATAGGGGGAAAGATTTCTCCCTATGTTTTCTTACTTACTCTATTGCCCCTTGCTCTCAGTAGGAATCCAACCTAGAAATTCCTCTAATATCTCCTCCTATGGCCAGTACCCTTCCTCAAACTCGGGTTCGGAATCAAAGTTCCAAACCTACGTCAAACATAGGTCAAACCCTGAAGGCTTTTATTCTGTCCGGTCGTTCAACTAGACGATTTATAGCGCTGGTACTTTTTTTTGGGATTTGGCAGTTTCTATGCATGATCGGCTTCAAGTTCTTTATTAACTTTCAACTGATTCCATCCCCCTGGGAAGTGGCAAACGCCACTGTTGAATTCTTTGCCAGTGACCCATGGGTTCATTTTCGCTCTAGCATAGTGCGAGTATTGGTAGGATTTGCCGTAGCATCTGTTTTAGGCATTATTCTAGGTATTATCATTGGCTGGTTTCAACTGGCCGAAGACTTTCTTATGCCAGCGTTAGAGCTGCTTAGGCCTATCCCTGCTGTGGCTTGGATTCCCCTAGCAATTTTAATGTTTCCCAATGCTGAGACAGGGATGATTTATATCACCTTTATTGGCGCATTTTTCCCAGTTTTAATCAGTACAATTCGAGCAGTCGAAAACATTTTGCATGACATTGTACTGATCCGTGTGGGACAGTGTTTGGGAGCTAATCAGTGGCATGTTTTTAAGGATATTGTTATACCGGGGGCTTTACCTGGCATTGCCAGTGGATTAACTATTGGTATGGGAAATGCTTGGTTTTGTTTAGTCACTGCCGAAATTTTAGCCGGTCGGTATGGTGTAGGCTACATCACATGGGAGTCCTATGTTACATCGAACTATCCTCCTATTGTGATGGGTATGTTGCTCATTGGATTAATGGGAGCCCTGAGTTCATGGGCAGTTGGTCGTGGCACGGCAGCCCTGATGCCCTGGCGTGTGATCAAGAAACAGGATGCTTAACCGAAGAGGAATATACACCCCATGATTCAAAAGACTTTGACATCTCCTACTATTGCCTCATCTACACCTAAAGGTTCGGTCAATGTAGAAGGTATTTCGATGACGTTTAGTCGAAAAGGCCATTCTACCCATGTTTTGGATTCGGTGAATCTGCAGATTAAGCCAGGGGAGCTTGTTTGTCTTTTAGGGCCGTCAGGATGTGGTAAGTCTACGCTCTTAAATATAATTGCAGGCTTTATTAAACCCACAGCTGGCTATGTCATGGTCGATCAGCAGCAGGTTAAAAAACCAGGGGCCGATCGGGGGTTTGTTTTTCAACAGTATTCGTTACTTCCGTGGAAAACAACTTACCAAAATGTTGAATTCGGTCTAAAGATTAAGGGCATTCCTAAAGCAGAACGAGAGGATATGGTGGGGGAATATTTGAATCTGGTGGGTCTAGGTAAATATCGCAATGCTTATCCTAATCAGCTTTCAGGCGGTATGCAACAGCGCGCCAGTATTGTTCGTGCTCTGGTTAATTCACCGTCGGTGTTGTTAATGGATGAGCCGTTTGCTGCTCTAGATGCCCAGACTAGGCATATGATGCAAGAATTGTTATTAAACATTTGGAGCACGCTTAAAACAACGGTTATTTTTGTTACCCATGATATTGAGGAAGCCGTCTTCTTGGGCAATCGCATTTTTGTGATGGGTGTACAGCCAGGTCGGATAAAAGCAGAGCTAGAGATCCCGCTTAAGCGACCGCGCCACGTTGACGATATGCTTAGCTCAGAATTTACACAGCTTAATCGTCAGGTATTTGAGCTAATTAGAGAAGAGACCATGAAAAGTATGGAACATGTTTAGGAACAAGAGATTGATAAATTCAAAACACATTTAAGCTGAAAAGATGCTCCATGGAAGGCCCATATATCCAAAAGTGGAATTTAATTGATTTTACTTGCTTAGTGTAATCAGAAAGAATTGATGGCGGTTTCCAAAAGCTCAGGTTGTATCCAGTTGTTGGTGTCAATATCCCCTAGCTTTTCGTTACCTGGGATATGCTTAAGTTGCTCAATGTGATTCGTAATCCAGTCAGTTCGGATTTGTGTTTCTGGGAAAAATAGGCCAGTGCGATTAGGTTGCTGGTAGTCAAGGGTTTTAGCCACAATTTCAGGATCGAGTCTGACCCAGTTACTGACCAAGGAAAGCGCACTGGGTGTTGTCATATACCAGTGCTGTGCTGCAATCAACGCTTTAAGATAGGCAACAACAATGTCGGGATGTTCTTCAGCAAAGTTTTCTCGGACTACAATACCGTGAAATGTTGGTAACCCTGTTACATCAGGGGTATCCACTAAACGGCGAAATCGACCATGGTAACTGGCAATCTCATGGAGGGGAGCAAAATAAGCATAACCATCAGCTTTAGCATTTTGCGGGGTGAGTCGATTTACACTTAGGTTATCAATCGAGGTTAAAGTCACGTCATGCAACAGTTTTTCCTGGGATAATGTGCGCATCACCATACCATGGGCCGATGATGCAAAAGGAACGGCGATCACCCGATGGCGTAAATCATCCAGGCTACTGAGGGATGAACGGTCTGGCACAATAATGGTATTACCAGTACCGTCAGGGTTACTGGCAACAAAGCTCACCAGTCGAGTCTTTGTAATCGCAGATTCTTCTGGTGTTATCCCCGTCAGCAACAGAGGATAATCACCTAAAATGCCAATATCTAACTCTTGGGATTGCAAACCTGATGCAATGGGAGCCCCTGATGTAAAATCTTGCCAGTTAATTTGATAGTCGGTCTTACTGTATTGACCATCCCGAGGTAAAAAATGCTCAAGTAGGCCTAATCGTTGAATAACCACTCCAGCAGTGACCGTTTGAATGGTCTTATTTTGGGTACCAATGGTTAGTTTTATTGTTTTTGAAAATGTTTTAGAGCGACTGACTGGGAGTCCAGGAGACTGTAGGTGAACCCTTGCTATAGGTACAGAACATGATTGTGGGCCAGCATCTGAGGACAGTGTGTTGGGGATGGCAGTAGAGGTTGTTTTTCTGAGACGTTGGTTACGAGCCGATTCCTTAGAAACAAGCTTGATAAGCCGTTGTAAAGGTTCAATAGGGACTGCTTGAGGTCCTCGTTTATGAGATTGCTGATGGATAACTTTTGAAAGTTGTCTAGGCATCAGCATAAACAACTCATAATCGAGGGCAAACTCTTGCAGTGGTACTGCTGTCAGTAGTTTAGTCTGACGTTCTGTTTGTAGCTGTAAACTGGAGCCAAAGGCCAAATAATGACCCTGGGTCAAAAATGTGCTTAACAGACCAGGTGTTTGAACAAATTCTTGGTTGGGAAAATCTGAGAGCTGCATGCCGAGCTCCACCAGTCGTCCCTCCAAGGCCAAACATTCAGGAGTTCCGGGCTCTGGAAACACCCAAAATTCTGAAGTTAGTTCTTGCAAACTAAGCCATTTACACTTAGCTAACCGGTGGTCGGCTGCCACGATCAAGAAATATTGAAAGCTATCAACAGGAGAGGATTCTATTTCGTCAAAGTCGCTAAGATTTGTTTCAGAGAATCCAATCTCCACATCGCCTACTGTTATTGCCTGACGTAATAGTTGTACCGTCTCAAAAGGCAAGCATTCTAATTCAATGTCGGGATATTTTTGGCGATACCTAAACAAAATTTTAGGCAACCATCCATTGGCAACGTTAAAAGTACAACCAACTCTTAAACGGCTAAATTTGCCTCGTTTAATCTCATTAATTTCATTTAACAAACGGTTCTCAAAGTCTACAAGCTTTGGCCCTGCCTCTAACAAATAACTACCCACAGAAGTGAGCTGTATCTTACGACCAAGCCGATAAAAAAGGTCTGCATCTAGGCTGGCTTCCAACGCTTTAATCTTTGCACTCACAGCGGGTTGGGTCAGATTTAATGCATCTGCCGCTTCTGTGAAGCTCAGGTGGCGAGCCACCTCTAAAAAAACTTTGAGCTGATAAAACTCCACGGCAAAATTGCTATTGAATGAATTAACGATTGACGATTATTTGGCAATTCTAAGCAACTTTATTCTGTGCCCTTAGAATAACCGGAACTCTATTTGAATTTAGCTAGGTTACTGACTATGGTAGCTGATGAGAATTTGATGATGCTTTTCCTAGCATTCTTAGTTTTTATGAGTATATAAAAGAAATCAATGGAAAAACCGTACCTTTTTATACAAAAGGTCTTGAGTCTATCACTGAGTCTTTTAGGATAAGAACGTCGGCCAGCGCAAATATCTTAACGGGAGCGATACTTTGTTGTTTATGGTAATTGTTGTGTCTGACACGTTTACTTTGGATTTCAAGGTTGAAGGTTAACGCTCTGTAGTAACTGAATTCTCAAACCCCTGGATTTGTTAGAGGTTCTTGGTAGAACTAGTCAGGGTCAGGGGTGATTGCTTTAGTAGACATGAGGAATTTTGTGTGAACACTCAGCATCTGCAAACTGACTTTTTGGTGATTGGTGGAGGCACTGCCGGGACAATGGCGGGGATCAAAGCCAAGCAGGCTAATCCCGATGCCGATGTTTTGATTTTAGAAAAGGCGAATATTCGTCGCAGTGGTGCGATCGCAATGGGAATGGACGGTGTTAACACTGCCGTAATCCCCGGCAACTCCACCCCAGAGCAGTATGTGCGAGAAATCACCATCGCCAACGATGGCGTTTTAGAACAAAAGAATGTTTACCAGACAGGCCGCTGGGGCTACGAAGTCATTCAGGAGCTAGAAAGCTGGGGCGTTAAGTTTCAGAAAGACACTGAAGGCAATTATGATCTGAAACAAGTGCACCGGGTGGGCAAATATGTATTACCCATGCCTGAAGGAAAAGACTTAAAAAAGATTCTTGCGCGTCAGGTCAAACGTCATAAGGTGCGAGTAACAAATCGGGTAATGGCCACTCGAGTCATGGTCAAAAACGGTCGGGCCATTGGAGCCGTAGGCTTTGACGTACGCAAGGGAGACTTTGTTGTTATCCAAGCTAAGGCCGTTGTGCTTTGTACGGGAGCCTGTGGACGATTGGGTCTGCCAGCCTCAGGCTATCTCTATGGAACCTATGAGAACCCCACCAATGCAGGTGATGGTTACTCCATGGCGTACCATGCCGGAGCCGAGCTAACTAATATTGAATGTTTCCAAATTAACCCCCTGATCAAAGACTACAACGGTCCGGCCTGTGCCTACGTGGCCAGTCCATTTGGGGCCTACACCGCTAATGCCGAAGGTAACCGCTTTATTAGCTGTGACTACTGGAGTGGCCAAATGATGCTGGAAACCTGGAAAGAGTTGAACTCCGGTAAAGGTCCAGTACACTTGAAAATGTATCATCTGGATGACGACACCATTTCAGAAATCGAGCGAGTGCTATGGGCCAACGAACGCCCTAGTCGTGAACGGTTCCATGAGGGCCGGGGAGAGAACTATCGCACCGATGGTGTGGAGATGAACATTTCTGAGATTGGGCTGTGTAGTGGTCACAGTGCTTCCGGGGTATGGGTCAATGACAGGGCTGAGACTACAGTGCCCGGTCTCTACGCGGCAGGCGATATGTCTAGTGTGCCCCACAACTATATGATCGGAGCCTTTGTCTCTGGGCGACTGTCGGGGATCAATGCCATGGAATATGTGCAAGGTCTGGAGCATGTGGAGCCTGATCCAGAATTTCTAGCAACAGAGAAGGCCAGGATCTATGCGCCGTTGGACCGGCCCGATGGTGTGCCCCATACCCAAGTAGAGTACAAGCTACGGCGCTATGTAAATGACTATTTGCAGCCACCCAAGTCTCCCACCAAGATGGACATTGGCCTAGCTGCCTTTGAGCGCTACCACGAAACTCTGAATCTTATGGGAGCCCAAGATCCTCATGAGCTAATGCGCTGTATGGAGGTGCACTTTATCCGCGACTGTGCAGAAATGGCAGCACGGGCGTCGCTTTATCGGAAAGAGAGTCGCTGGGGACTGTACCATTATCGTCTGGACTATCCCGATAAGAACAACGAAGAGTGGTTCTGCCATGCCAATTTGAAGAAGTCGGAAACTGGAGAAATGGAAATGTTTAAGCGGCCTATTTCTCCCTATATGGTGGAGGTGAATCTGCAACAGGAAGTGTACGACGTAGCGGTGCGGTAAGAGTTGTAGAGTCGCTTCATGAAATAATTCTGCAGACAATCTGGTTCCTTATTGTTTATCTGAGAAATCTGATCTATGGCCCTAGCAACCCAACGTGTTGATGTCCCAGTGATTGTGGACGAATCTAAATGTCTCGAAAAATGTAAGGCCTGTATTGAGGTCTGTCCTCTGGATGTGCTGGTGAAAAATCCCGAGACGGGCAAAGCCTATATGAAATATGACGAGTGTTGGTTTTGTCTGCCCTGTGAAAAGGAATGTCCCACCAATGCCATTACCGTTCAGATTCCGTTTCTACTGCGTTAGGGAGAAGACTCACCATGGCCCATACCGACCTTGATCCAGAAGTGGTGCAATGGGTTGAGATGTTGCAGTCACAGGATCTCAATGACCGTCTAGTGGCTGCTAAATCTCTCCAGCACCTGGGGGATGAAGATACCATTGATGCCCTGATTTTATGTCTCAATGATGAAAGCGCTAGGGTGCAGGAAATTGCAGTCACTGCTCTCTGGGAAATGGCAAACCCGGTGGTCGTTCCCCCATTGCTGGACTGTTTGAGTTCTGCCCATGAACCAGAAGTGCGGGAAGAAGCCCTGTCGGCCCTCAAGGAATTAGTCTCTCCAGATGATCTTCTTAAACTGTTGGACAGTATCCACATTGAGGATGAAAATGTCCAGCTTAATGTGCTGATCCTACTAAGGAAGATCCATGATGCCCAGGCATTGCCTTACATTATGCCGTTCTTTGAGTCAGAGAATCCGGCACTGCGGGAGGCGTCCATCGTTACCCTGCGATATTTAAACCAGGTGGTGCGCTGTGAACCTGCCCTAGCCCTGGCTAAGGATCCCAATGATGAAGTGCGACGTTCAGCGATTTTAACCTTGGGCCATCTCAATGATGAGGTGGTAGTACCAATTTTGTGCGATGCGATCGCAAACGATTCCGACTGGCAAGTCCGTCGCAATGCTGCCCAGTCTATCGACTTACACGCCACCGAAGCAGCAGTCCCAACCCTAATTCAGGCCATGGAAGACGACCACTGGCAGGTGCGTAAGTTTACAGCCCGAGCATTACAAAAAGTCGCCAATGATGAGACTATTCCCAGTCTCATCAAAGCCCTGTCCGATGAATATTCTGACGTGCGCCGAGATGCCGCCATTGCCCTGGGCAACCTAGGCAACCCCGAAGTCCTACCGGCATTGCAACAAACCCTGGATGACCCAGATCGAGACGTACAAATTTTCTCACAGCGCGCCATCCAAAAAATCCAGGATCAGCAGCCAGAAACCACCAATGCCTAACCACGAATCTCCCTTTGTTCGCAATACCCATCAGCCCCCCACTGCCGTTCCTGAAAACCCTGTGATTGCGGCCCGTAAACAGGCTGCTGTCTATTGCCTAAAACAGGTGATTGAACCTATCCTCAACAACAATATTGTTGAGCTAGGCATGGTGCGTAACCTGCGGGTAGTCGATAACTATGTCTATCTAAAACTCTATATCGGGGTTCACCAACAGACACTTAAGGATCAGGCTCAGCTGGCCCTGGGCGGTTTAGACTGGTGTCGGAAAGCCTATATCCAGATTTGTACCATTCCCGGAGTGCGCACCACTTTAGCCGTATCGAGCGGCAAGGGAGGTGTCGGCAAATCTACCACGGCGGTGAACCTGGCAGCCGCCCTCACCAAAACAGGAGCCAGGGTAGGACTATTGGATGCCGATATCTATGGACCCAACGTGCCCCAGATGTTGGGGTTAGCCCAAACCGCTGTGGAGGTGATGGATACCCCCGAAGGGCAGCGGTTTAAACCATTGGAGGCCCACGGCATTAAGGTTATGTCAGTGGGACTGTTAGCAGAACCCGATCATCCCCTAGCCTGGCGCGGTCCTGTGCTCCACAAGATTATCACCCAGTTTATTCAAGATGTAGATTGGGGAGAGCTAGATTATCTACTGATTGACCTACCCCCCGGTACCGGCGACGCCCAGATCACCATTATTCAAGAGAGCCCCATCTGTGGTGTGGTAATGGTAACAACACCGCAACAAGTAGCAGTTTCAGACGTACGTCGTAGCATTCATATGTTTCGCCAGGTGGGAGTGCCGGTACTGGGCCTGGTGGAGAATATGAGCTATTTAGTATGCAGCTGTTGTGGAGAACGCACATCCATCTTTGGCAGCGGTGGCGGAGAACAAATGGCCCAGGAACTAACCGTTCCCCTATTAGGGCAGGTACCCATTGATCCACAAATTTGCCAGGGCGGCGATACGGGGCAGCCATTGCCGTTAGCAGATGAAAATGCCGAACTTTCAAAAGTATTTGGAGCCATTGCTATGGGATTGAATAACACCTTCTCTCCAGGTTTAGATTTTACCAAGGCTTCGGTCGTTAGCACTGGCGGCTAACCCACCCCGTCCACTCTTTCAAGAGGGGCTCCCTCCCAGGAGGGGAAAGATGTCGGCTCCTGCATTACAAGTAAATTTAGAAATAATATTGTTTTTAGGAGAAAGTGCAGAACCTATATAACTGACCCCGCCGTAACCCCAGTTTATGCTATTGGGGATAACCTAGTCCGTAGGGTTTTAGGGCGGACGGAACCGCCCTAACCAGGGGGTTTGGGGAACTCGGAGGGACCCCAAGCAACATCTTTAGCTCCACATCAACCTTCCAAGCTACTTTCTTATACGCAATCCCGGCTAATAGCCCTCAATATTGCAGGGCTGACACAAGGCACAGCCCCCACCAGGGTATCCATTCTAATCAGACACCTGTCTCTCCATGAGCACGCAAATCGGTCTAGATATCCCCCTAACAATCTCATCTCTGCAAACAACCTACCAGCAACAAACACTGACCCCTGTTGATGTTGCTCAAGCGATTCTCGCCGAACTAAAACAGCGGGGAGACGATGGCATATGGATCTATACCCTACCCGAACAATCATTGATCCAACGGACAAAGTCTCTAATGACAATGTCAAAGAGTCAGCGATCGCAACTCCCCCTCTGGGGCATCCCCTTCAGCGTCAAAGACTGTATCGACATAGCCGATTTACCCACCTCTTCCGGTTGCCCTGCCTTTACCTACCAAGCCACCCACACTAACCCGGTCGTCCAAAAACTACTCGACGCCGGAGCAATGCTAATTGGCAAAACCAATCTAGACCAGTTTGCCACAGGACTCGTAGGCATCCGCACCGGCTATACTACCCCCCATAACGCATTTTCAAAAGACTATATCCCCGGTGGCTCCAGTTCGGGGGCAGCCCTATCCGTGGCTGCCGGGCTAGTATCCTTTGCCATTGGCACCGATACCGGAGGCTCTGGTCGAGTACCTGCAGGCTTTAACAACATTGTTGGCCTCAAGCCAACACGAGGGTTGCTGAGCACCCGCCATACGGTGGAAGCCTGTAGAACCTTAGACTGTCTTTCAATCTTCTCACTAACGGCAACAGATGCCCATACAGTGCTAGAAATTGCCCAAGGATATGACCCAGTCAATCCATTTTCTCGTCCCGCAGGCAATCCCCAAATTCATCTCAGTTCTTATCAGCCTAAACAAGCATTTCGATTTGGAGTCCCTCGACCTGCTCAGCAAGAGTTTTTTGGTAATACCGATGTCAAAACCCGTTATGAAAAAGCGATCAACACCTTAACAGACCTGGGCGGAACCCGCATTGATATAGACTACACCCCGTTTTTAGAAGCTAATAATTTATTGTTTAACGGTGCCTGGATGGCCGAGCGCTATGTCTCCGTAGGAGAGTTTGTTGACGCTAATCCAGATGGGGTTTTTCCTATTACCCGTGAGATTATTTTAAAGGCAAAGGAGATTACGGCGGCAAAGGCGTTTGAAGGGCTATATGCGGTGGAAACGTTAAAACGAAAGGTGCAATCGCTATGGTACAAGGTTGACTGTCTGGTAGTGCCGACAGCGGGAACCATCTATCGCATTGATGAGGTGGAGGCAGAGCCGTTAAAGCTGAATTCTAATCTGGGGTACTACACGAACTTTGTAAATTTGTTGGATTTAAGTGCGATCGCACTTCCCAACGGCTTTCAAATCAGCGGGCTACCCACGGGCATTACCCTAATTGCCCCACCCTACAGCGAAAACTATCTAGTGGGTTTAGGTTCAGCCTTTCAGCAGGTTGGCGATGCCCCATTAGGAGCAACCACTTTTAGACTGGGAATGGTTTCAGCTTAAACTAATGGCCCACCCACCCTCTGTTTTAAGAACTTCCATTCTGACCGCATGTACCCTAGTCGCCTTTGCCGCAAATTCATTACTCACCCGTATGGCCCTGGGGCCAGGTTCCATTGATGCCGCCAGCTTTATGACCCTACGGCTAGGGGCGGGTGCCATCATGTTGTCGGCCATTATGACCTTGTCCCAGGAGAAATCTGTTGCCCAGCTCCAGGGAAAATGGACAGCAGCGTTGATGCTATTTCTCTATGCCGTCACCTTTTCGTTCTCCTATTTACAGCTGACCGCAGGTACGGGAGCCTTGATTCTCTTTGGGGCGGTGCAGGTGACAATGATTTTAGTCGCCTTAAATCAGGGGGAAAAGCCTCAGCGGTTGGAATGGCTAGGCTTGTGTTTGGCCCTAGCTGGGCTGATATATCTGGTGTCACCAGGGTTAGCTGCACCACCGGTTGTGGGCTCTGGGCTGATGGTGATGGCAGGGATTGCCTGGGGATTCTACTCGTTGTTGGGACGGGATGCCAGGGACCCCGTGGCCTATACAACGGCTAACTTTGTGCGGGCCGTGCCCTTTGCTATGGGGGTGAGTGTGGTGAGTTTGCCAGGGGTACATATCACCCAGGCCGGGGTGGTTTTAGCCTTATTGTCGGGAGCATTGGCCTCTGGAGTGGGCTATGCCATCTGGTATGCCGCTTTGAAAGGGCTCACGGCTACTAGGGCAGCAACTGTACAGTTAGCGGTGCCGGTGATTGCATCGGTGGGTGGAATCTTATTTTTGCAAGAGTCTGTGACTATGCGGTTAGTGTTGGCATCCTTGCTGATATTGGGGGGGATTGGATTGGCCGTGGTGGGTCGCCGCTAGGAAAGACGTGAGTAGTACAAGTGCAGAATGATGCCCTGATGGCAAGGACTATAGCTTGGCGCACATAGTTCAGGCCATAGGGGATGGTTAAAAGCTTAAGTAGCAGCGGCTACGCAGCAGTTTGCTATATCAGAAAAACTGCGTAAACAAATAAGCGAAATGGCTGGGATTGAGCTGAACGCAGCAAAGCTGCTCGATCATTGAACTGTGGATGGGGAAATTACTGCCTGGCCCTGACCAGGGGTAGAGACCGTATGGCCAAATTTGAGTCCACTAACCAGCAGCAGCAACATGTTTATGCTACTGCTGGGGCAAAGATTTCTATTTCTATAACAATCGGCTAATTAGTTCTGAGGGTTGGGATACATTCAAGAAAAAGGTGTTAGATGTGGACTGGTTTGTGTTACAAAAATTTGTTTTTAATGTCCTGAAAATCATACATTTCAAAGATAATTACGCGCTGGTTTCTTTTAGAGCCGTCAAGCTTGCGATCGCCCCTATCTTTAAATATTATGAACTTACGCCGGAAGACCCTGTTGTTAACTATCTGCCCGATGTTGGGGCTGATTGCGGTTTTATATAGTTGTTTATCCATTGTTCTGCATCGTAGTTACACCCAACTAGAACGGCAAGACGCACAGCGTAATCTTGAGCGGGTTTCGGAAGTTATCACCAGCGATTTAGAACAGCTGCAATTTCTAACAGAAGATTGGGCGGCTTGGGACGATGCCTATGCCTTTATTAAGGATGCAAGCCCGCAGTTTATCGACTCCAACTTCGAAGACAATGTCTTTGCCAGCCTTGAACTCAACTTTATTGTCTTTGTCAACATTGAGGGCAAGATTGTTCATGGCAAAGGGTATGACCTGGAAGCAGAGGAGGCGATTCCGATTCCAGTCAGTTTGAAGCAGCAGCTTGATAAAGATAGTCTCCTACTGAAATTTCCCCATATTGCCCATCACTACTCCGGATTTATTCCCGTCGACGATCGGCTGATGTTGGTGGCCGTTGAACCAATCTTGCGCAGTGATGAGACTGGCCCCATCAATGGCGTTCTCCTGATGGGGCGTTACCTCGACAAGGCCAAGGTAGACGATATTGAGCTGCGGACCAAACTAGACTTAGAAACCTATCGTCCTAACCAGCTGGACCTGCCTGCCCATTTGCAAGCGGCCCTGCAGAATCTGAATACTAACCATGGCAACACTAAAATTTCGAGCACCCTGCGTCTCTTAGATGCCGATGCCCTAGCCGGCTATGTCTTGTTTCCTGGGGTTTATCAGCAACCCCAGCTATTGGTGCAAACGATTTTGCCTCGGGACATTTATCAACAGGGGCGCACCAACCTACGCTACCTGGGATTTGCTCTATTAGGAGCCTGTGGCATCTCCCTTTTGAGTATTGGACTGCTGCTGGAGCGGGTTATTTTAAGACGGTTAGTCAAGCTTAGCCGTGAAGTACAACATATTGGCCGTTCTAATAATCTGACGCTGCGGGTAGATGTAGACGGTAAAGACGAATTAGGCAGCCTGAGTGAATGTGTAAATGACATGCTGGGAGAGCTGCAAATCAGTAATGAAAAAATAACTGAAGAACAGCAAAAGGCAGAACGGCTCTT
>JBCCJR010000040.1:0-20688 GCA_039045805.1 Cyanobacteria bacterium P01_C01_bin.118 | reverse complement strand
GGGAAAAGTCAGAAAGCTACAGGTCTCGATTGTGGACATGGGCCACTGTTCAGCTGTGGGCTGAATGCTTGAAATTGAGTTTGGTTAAACCACAAATTATTATCTAGCGAAAGGAGTATGCAGTCGTGTCATCTTTACAACGGCCAGAGTACGGTGGACAGGGTGAAGCGGCGGTGCATCCTAGCGTCATGGCAACCGGTATCCAACGGAGCCCCCTCAATTTACGCTCGGCATCATCCATGATGGATCCGAGATTGCTGCGGGCCGCACGTCATATCTATCGCACCTACTACGAGGTCCATCCTGATGTGGTAGAGCGGCCTATTGGCGTGGCTATCGGACGAACTACCCGGCGTGGCAAGCTGATTTTTGGTACCAAGCCTGTGCTGTTGCCCCATGAAAGTTTTATTCCATTAGCTCAGCTGGAGCCAGGCTTGCATTAAATGTTAGAAAACTTGCTGCCCGGTGGATTGGTCTTCATTTTCGGCACGTCCATTGGCAGTTTTCTCAATGTTGTTGTTTATCGACTACCAGCGGGTTTATCGCTGCTGTCGCCACCATCACGCTGTCCCAAATGTTTGACCCGCTTACAGCCCTATGACAATGTGCCCGTGCTGGGGTGGTTGTGGTTGCGAGGGCGCTGTCGTTACTGCCGAGTCAAGATTTCACCACGATATCCTTTGGTGGAGCTGCTGCATGGCCTTCTGTTTGTCATTATTTTTCTGCACTATGGCTGGAGTGTGGAGACGCCTGCTTACTGGGGACTGCTGAGTTGGTTAGTGGCCCTGACGTTGATCGATCTCGATACGCTCACTTTACCTAACTCTTTGACGATGTCTGGGGCAGCTTTAGGGTGGGGAGTTCAGGGTTTGTTTGCGATCTATGGGCAGCAGCCTGTCATGCTTACAGTTTTTGCCAGTGTGGCCGCCAGTATTTTGGGACTGTGGTTGTTTGATGGCATCAGCTTATTGGGGGGAGCCATCCTTAATCAAACTGCTATGGGTGGAGGCGATGGCAAGCTGGCAGCGATGTTGGGGGCCTGGCTAGGTTGGCAGGGCCTCTTGTTAAGTATTCTTTTGGCGTCCTTATTGGGAGCTGTCGTGGGTGGGTTAGGAATCTCCCTAGGATGGTTAAAGCGTCGTCAGCACATTCCCTTTGGTCCTTTTTTAGCCTTCGGTGCAGGAATTAGTTTGTTTTTTGGTAATGCCTTGATACAAGCCTATTTGAGCCTGGTTTTGGGACGTTGATTGTAATCTGTGGTGGCGATAAAATCCTGGGGCATTACGCCAGGGGTGTGGTTGAACCGGTAGGATTGAAAGACGCTATGTATCGGAACAGGGTTTATGTCCCTCTTTGACTGGTTTGCGAATCGCAAAAAAGAAAGCCCCATTAGTCAGGATCGTCAGGAACGAGAAATCGCTGACGGTCTGTGGACTAAATGTGATGAATGTGGGGTGCTAACTTACACCAAAGATTTGCGGGCAAACCAGATGGTTTGTCCAGAGTGTGACTATCATTATCGTGTCTTTAGCAATGAGCGGATCGAACAGCTCATTGATGCCGATACCTGGCAACCGCTAAACAAGAACCTTGCACCTAAAGATCCGTTGCGGTTTCGCGATCGCAAAGCCTACAGCGACCGTCTCCGGGATATGCAAGCCAAGACGAAGCTTAACGATGGCGTCCAAACCGGTGTGGGTCAGCTTAATGGTGAAGGCGTAGCCCTGGGAGTTATGGACTTCCGGTTTATGGGAGGCAGCATGGGCTCGGTAGTGGGTGAAAAACTCACCCGTTTGATTGAACAGGCCACTGCTGCTCGATTGCCTGTGGTGATTGTATGTGCGTCCGGTGGTGCCCGGATGCAGGAAGGTATGTTGAGTCTGATGCAAATGGCTAAAATATCTGCGGCTCTAGAGCGTCATCGCGATAGCCGGTTGCTGTACATGCCCCTACTAACTCATCCCACTACCGGCGGTGTGACAGCTAGTTTTGCCATGTTGGGCGATATTATCCTGGCAGAACCAAACGCTACCATCGGATTTGCAGGACGACGAGTGGTAGAACAAACACTCCGTGAGAAACTACCGGAAGACTTCCAAACTGCTGAATATCTTCTTAAGCATGGATTTGTCGATAAAATTGTGCCGCGCACTCAGTTGAAGGAAACTTTGGCTCAGTTAATTCGTTTACACCAGCTGCCTGAACAATCTCCTAGCTTGAGCCATCTCTCCTTTGAAAGAGCCGCTAATGGTCAGCCTGTGCCGATCAAACCGGTTATTTAGTCAATCTCTTAACTGTTTTGGGAATTGACCCTATCGGTGGCATGATAGTTATTAACTATTGGCTACCTGAAATAAACCTTATCCACGTCCGGAACTATAGTTTTTCCATAGTTTCATCAGAAGGACTTCAGACTTTAACTTGGATGTGGTTGATCAGAGAGCTGCAAATCGCAAGTGTTTCCTGATTATCGGGTTTATGCTTTGTGCTGTGTTGCGTATTTGATGGGCGATCCATTTCGAGGAGAATCATGTTTAAAAAGTGCATTTGGCTGGTGGTCGCGGCTGTTTTTATTGTCGGCAACCTGTTTGTAGGTGGCAATGCGATGGCGGCTGAGCTGGATGAGACGGTCCGTACCATTCCCCTGAATGAGCAGGGTGACACAGTAGTGCTTTCCTTAGAGCAAGTTTCAAATGGTCGGAAAAAATTCAATTATGCCTGCGCTACTTGTCATGTGCAAGGAATTACTAAGACCAATCCAAACGTTGGCTTAGAGCCTGAAGCGTTGGAAGGAGCTTTCCCAAACCGTAACAACTTAGACGCTTTAGTTGATTATTTGAATAACCCAACAACTTATGATGGGTTGATTGAGATTTCCGAACTACACCCCAGTACTCAAAGTAGCGATATTTTTCCAAAAATGCGTAGTTTGACCGATGATGACCTAACGGCAATTTCTGGCTATATCCTGCTGCAGCCGAAGGTGATGGGTGAAATGTGGGGGGCTGGTAAAACTCGTTTCTCTGCGCCAGCTACTTTTGACTAATTGTCAAACTGTCTTACGATTAGGACGTAATTAAAAAACGGGAAGGTGACATCGCCTTTCCGTTTTTTTATGCCGACCTGCTTAAGGACAAATTGTTAGTTGAATAATGAGATGCATAGGATTGTGTTCAACTATTGCGCTAGGTTAGATAGGCGATTTAGAAGAACATGATGGTAAAACGGCGTACGGTATTGTGGGGATTATTGGGAGGTGCGATCTTAGGTTGCCGTCCTCGTAATTTTTCTCCATTAAGGGTTAAGCTACTGACCCGTTCAGTACCCTCTCAAGTTCTGAAAGCATTTAGTCGAGAAACGCCTAGTCAGTTTGATGCGGAGCCAACGCTGACCGATATTTACCAACAGCTGCAGTGGTGGCAGTCTCAGACATCACCTCATCCCCCTCTATGGCGACGATTATTTTCTCTGGGACAAGGCGATGCAGCCCAGGAGACCCCTGTACAGGGGTCTCCTGTAACTGTTAACACTCACCTGGTTACCCTCAGCGATCCTTGGTTAGAACAAGCGATTCGTCAGCAGTTAATACAGCCGTTGCCAGATTTTGCTCCAGCCGAGCGTTTGCCTGAGCCCTGGCAGCGACTGTTACGGCGAGATCAGCAGGGACAGCCTACTGCCCGGGGAGATTTATGGGGGGTTCCCTATCGCACCCAGGGGCTGATGATGGCTTATCAAAAGCCAATGTTTAAGAATAAAACTGTAATCAAATGGGCAGACCTATGGCGACCAGAGTTACAAGGGCGCATCGCCATGCTCGATCACCCACGGTTAGTTACAGCGGTTGTGCTCAAAGCGTTGGAATATTCTGTCAATGATGAATCAGCCCTCACCGAGGAGAAAGTGCAGGAGCAGTTAGCCAGTCTCTACCGCCAGGTTAGGGTTTTTGATTCCGAAGCCTATCTAAAGGCTCTAGTCAATGAGGATGTATGGTTAGCAGTTGGCTGGAGTGGTGATATTTTAGCTACTCTTGTTCGCTATCGTCGGTTGGGAGCTGCCTATCCCCAAGAAGGCTCGGTTTTAACGAGTGATCTATGGGTGTCTCCTGTCAATGCCGACCTACCCCCATCGGTTCAAGCATGGATGGAATTTTGTTGGCAGCCTCCCATTGCCACACAAATTTCTGTGTCTAGCTATGGACTGTCTCCGTTATTTTTTTTGCCGGGTGCCAAAGTACCTGAGAAACTATCTCAGGACCTCTATCAGATGCCTGACAATTCAGAAGTGCTCTTGCCTTTATCAGAAAGTGGCCAAAATACTTTAACTGACTTATTTAACGCTGAGGTCTTCCGCGAATAGCGCCTTGCCCAAAGTAGTCTAGCTCTACTCTGCAGGCAGGTGGTTCATCTTCTGTAATATTGGCGGTAAAAAAATTACAGACATGGAGACCGACGAGGCGCTGTCCTGTAAACACCCTGAGCTGATAATTGTAAGACTTGGCGCTTTCTCCAAACTGGGTAATAAATGTGTACTGTTCTAAATAGCTAAGCACGGGCCAGATTTGCCCATCGACGATGACATCTACGTGATTAGTAGGACTGACAGTCGTGTCATAGGCGCGCCAGCTCTCGATCAATCGTGGATGAATGGCATCGCCCTGTTGCTGTTGCTGCCACCAAAGGCTGGGGACCGTAAAGTTTTGAGCTGAGGGAGTGGAGTCGGTTGCGATCACAGCGTCAGCAGTGACCGGCAGCTGACCATTAATCGCCTGAACAGTTTCTGTTTGTGTTCGCAAGGACTGTGCTTGCACACCACTGCCATAAAAAGATATTAGCGCCAGGCACATTGCAGATATCGCTGACCATCGCGTTCTGTTCATGGTGATCTATTGCAGCTGAAACTTTCAGTATGAGGCCATCCTAACTTAAGATCTGCTGCTGGCGGTGAATGTGCCCAAGCTGTAGAGAATGCGTGTCATTATCCTGCTGCCGCTCTAACATTCGCAGCAATTGCCCAGGGCGCAGCATGTTGCCATCGTTACGACAGGTTCCTACGTATCGCATCACAACCTGGCCCCTGGTGGATAGTCGCTGAGTTACATCATCTGGCAGGTTGTCTGGCAGCTGATGGACAATTTCTAGATGATGTAAACGTTCCCGCAAATTAATTTGCTTGACCTTACCGGACTTAGTGGTGTGGGTATCGACGATTTCATCGGCTGCGAGTACTTGATCAATCCACTGTTGCCAGTCAGCAGCTGTGAGATCCTGGGATTCTGTGGTCAGGGACAGCAAATAGTCGGCTTGTTCTAGAGCTTTGGTTGCCGAGGGTGCTTTTATATCAACTTCCTCTACGTCGTAAATGGGTAAAGTATCCGAAAGCTGGGCCTGTAGCCGCTGTCTAAATTCCGATAGCGCCATCTGCTCAGTCAGTTCAAAATCAATCACCTCACCCGTGCTGGTGGCCCCTAGGGGAAGAGCATTGGCAGGGGCAATCCTTGGACCTGGGTGATAGCCACCGGTAAATGAAATAGGAATTGCGGCTCGTCGCACAGCCCGGTCCATCATTCTGGCCAGATCTAAGTGGCCAATCAGGGCCATATCCCCTAATTTGCCAAGGCGAATACGTAACCGCTGCACTCGTTCTGATTTGGGCTTGCCATGACCTTCAAAGGACGGGATTGGTAACGGTGGAATGACAACATTATGGCCAAAGTCGGTGCCACACACACCGCAGTGAGAACATCCTTCAAAGGAGCAATCGGGGACAACGGCGGCAGCCAAGGCGCGACGTAGGTCATCCTGTAGCCACTTTTTATCAATACCGGTGTCGATGTGGTCCCAGGGTAAAGCCGCATTCATAGCGGTTTGCCATTGTTCGATGGTCTCCGTTTCGGTAGAGTGATCCTTTTCGAGAGACTCCCCTAGATTCCACTCCCCTTGTTCTATTTGGCGATACTTCCAAGTGAGGCCTGCGTCATCAATGGCTTGTGTCCAGGCATTAAAGGCTCTTTCCAGGCTTTCCCACCAGGCATCCATGCCAGCCCCGAGTTCCCATGCACGTTTGACTACAGCTGCCAGACGTCGATCACCACGACCGACAAAATCTTCCATGGCTGAAATTCGCACATCGGTAAAGTTGACTTTAACGCCACGGATAGAACGAAATGCTGCTTTTAGCAGTGCTTGCTTGCGCTCAAATTCACTAGTGGAAACCGTGTGCCACTGGAAAGGCGTGTGTGGCTTAGGGGTAAAGTTTGACACCGTGATATTAAAATTTAGCGCCCGGCGTCCCTTGGTTCGGCATTCCCGCCGGAGCCACTGGATAGTGTCAGCAATGCCCAGAACGTCGGCGTCGGTTTCTCCCGGCAGGCCAATCATGAAGTAGAGTTTGACCTTATCCCATCCTTGTTCGTGGGCAGTTTTGACACCGCGCAGCAACTCTTCGTTGGTCAGGCCCTTGTTAATAATGTCCCGCATTCGCTGGGTGCCTGCTTCAGGGGCAAAAGTAAGACCCGTTTTACGAGTGCCGCCAACGATGTGGGCAATATTTTCGTCAAACCGGTCTACACGCTGACTTGGCAGTGACAGAGATACATTGTCGTTTTTGAGACGGTTTTTAACTTCTACGCCCACGGCTGGTAAAGCCAAGTAATCTGAACAGCTGAGGGATAGCAGTGAAAATTCGTTATATCCAGTGGCCCGCATGCCACGTTCGATGGTGTCGATTACTTGTTCAGGTTCTACGTCGCGGGCAGGGCGGGTGAGCATACCCGGTTGGCAAAACCGACACCCTCGAGTGCAGCCTCGACGAATTTCGATGGTGAGGCGATCGTGGACAGTCTGCACGTTGGGAACCAGACCGATTGAATAGTCAGGAATAGGGGTGGCTACGCGCCGGAGAATGCGTTGTGGTACATCATCTCGATTGGGATGTACCGAGCCGTCCGCTCCCATGTCATAAAACTGAGGTACGTATACCCCTGGTATTTGGGCTAAGTCCAGCAAAATTTCCTGGCGAGTCAACCCTGCAGCTTTTCCTTCTTCAAGGATGAGCCCAATTTCAGGGAGCAGCTCCTCGCCATCTCCTAAGGCAATAAAGTCAAAAAAGTCGGCATAGGGTTCTGGGTTAGAGGTAGCCGTTTGGCCACCGGCAAAGATGATGGGCCAACTGACATCTCGCCAGGCTCCCTCAGAAACTGCTCTTCCATTATTTCGCTCTTGCCAGGTGAGGGGAATCCCAGCCAGTTTGAGCATTTCTAAAATATTGGTAGCACCTAGCTCATAGCTAAGGCTAAAGCCTAAAATATCAAAATTGGTTAGAGGACGGCGGGATTCTACAGCAAACAGTGAGGTATTGCTATCACTGAGTTTTTGCACCAGGTCTGGACCGGGAAGATAAGCGCGATCGCACAGCTGTCGTGGTTGCTGATTAATAATGCTGTAGAGAATGATGTGGCCTAAATTTGAAGCCCCCACCTCATAAACTTCTGGGTAGGTGAGCACCCAGCGGATTGTTGTAGTACTCCAATCCTTATGAACGGCCCCAAGCTCATTGCCTAAATAACGAGCAGGACGCGCAATATCCTGGGTAATTAATTGGTCTACAGCAATAGCCACGGTTAAAAAAAGCAAACACAGACATAAACTATAGCGGATTCTTACGGGACACAGAGGCTGCTGTGTAATCTGTGCAGCCGACTAAAATTTGCAGTCTCTATACAAATAAACGGATTCTCCCCAAGAGAGAATCCGTTTATTTGTATGTTTTAGTTAAATTACACCTGCACCAATATGGTCAAAGCGCTAAGTGGGATTAACTCGAACTTCGGGAATACTATGGCCGCAGCTATTACTAGGCCGCTTGTAGCTCTTGGCGATCAACCATAGAAACAGCGCGGTCTAGTTGAGCAAGCTCAAACACAATCCTCACAGGAGGAGCAACATCACATACGCTTAATCGTTTGCTATGACGCTTAGCTGTGTCATAACCAGCCAAGATAGCAGTTAGTCCAGAGTTGTCCACACTATGGACAGCGGCCATATCAATAGCGACTTCGCTGGAATTATCAGATCTAATAGCTGTTAATACTTCTTCTTTAAATGCCGCAGCTGTTTCAGCTGTCAAAGCCCCCACAGGTCGTACAATTTTAACCGACGTTTCAAAGCTACTCATATTCTGTCTCCTAGCAGTTTGATTAGAATGAAATTGATATCGAACTACGACCTTTACGTATGATTCTGAAGCTAACTTGGCGAATCTCAGCTTGCCCAGATGCTAAAGCGCTATTCTTGAAATCTTAATGTCCGGACCAATTGTTTGAAGTTTCCAGAAAGCCGATTGGCTGAATGGTAACTATCGCTACACCCTTGATGGGGATGTGGTTTGACCGTCTTGTTTAGTGATACGGATCACTGAGATTGCCCACTTCAGAAGTTTCACTTGAAATAACCTCAAGCAAACAAAGTCATATTCCAGATAGGAAAATGGACCTTGAGGCATGTATACCTTTATGAAAATCTGTTAGGAGCCACCATGCACTCGTTTGCTATTCGGAATCTGGTAGAGAAAGCTCTGTATATAAAGCAGCTAACTCCCGACATTGAAGAACAAATAAACTCTGAGTTGTCCCGCTTGGGCTATATCTCTGAGGTTGACTACGAAGCACTGGAATTACTGATGAGTGAAATGGATGAGGGGCGTATTAAGCTTGTCCCCACGGGGCGATAAATTCATCGACCTCTGTTGGTAAGGCTACACTGTCGATGCCTTCCACTCGGCTTCAATAGCCAAATATTTTATTAGTTCTATTTAGTTCTACTAATCTTTATCGGATTGAGACCAATTTGGTCGATGAATCGGGTGTATCTCCTTCAGGACTGCTGTGATGACAGCATGTGTGTAGAAAATTTTGGAAATGTTGCTTAGCCACTGTTTCAGATCCGTTATCGTCTGAGATGCGCAAGTGGAAAAGCAGAGCAAAGAAATCTGTATCAAAGGCCAGCTTAAAGCTGTGGATGGGCCAAAGTAAATCGGGAGCTGTTTTTAGATCGTACAAGTCTAAGCTACACGTTGCAGGATCAGTGGCGGCAGTGGCAATAACTCTTTGCTGTTGTCGAGAGTCGTGGGGAAGATGACCCACCAACATTAGAGGGCGGCACCAAAGACGTACAGAGCCAGCTAGTTGGATGGCTTCAGCATAAAGACGCTGATCTAAACACTCAAGATAGACAATTTGTCCAGTATTTATGTTAATCATTTTAGAAAATTAAATTTTCAATCAAAGTAATGAAATAAGCGGGTGGGTCTTGCAGTCTAAAATTCTTTACCCATGAGGGATGTAGCTTTATAACGCTACTTTTTCTATGGATTAGCTGCAAAGATTCAAGTTTTGTTAAATTAGCTAATAAATTACCACTAAGCGTGTTTCGAAACATTTACTTAGTCAACTTATTTGTTGCGTTATCAGTTTGCTTTTAATGTGAATGCTTTTGAAGCCCTTGTCGAACCTTCGTTTAGCGCTTTAAGGGGTAGCTTTTAGATAAGTTCTGGTTAAAATTAAAAACGGTATGTGACTGACAACTCCTTTTGAGAGTGCTTGTAGTTCTAAATTTGAATTTGCTGGATTTAACGAGTGATACGGCCATGGTGTCTACCGGAACGATTGAAAAAACAATTACCTCCAGTAAGCGGCAGCATGCGCCCCGCTATAGGGTGTTACTGCATAATGATGATTTCAACTCCATGGAGTACGTGGTGGAATCGTTAGTAAAGACTGTCCCTAGTCTTTCTGTGCCCCAGGCAGTTGACATTATGATGCAGGCTCACAATTCTGGTGTGGGGCTAGTGATTGTCTGTGAAATGGAGCACGCTGAATTTTATAGTGAGACGCTTCGGTCTAAGGGCCTTACCAGCACCATTGAGCCGGATGAGTAAGATGTTCCCGGCTGCATGTCTTTATGGCCACTATTGTTAGCTTTTTAAAGTCGCGATGCATCAAGGGATAAAACTATATCGCCGGATTAGTTCTGGTTCTCTCCCCTGGCGGCTAATCGTTTTTTTTTGCTGGTTGTTAATTTTGTGGGCTCCCCTGGCACTGTTGATTTATGGTGTCGGGGCGCTACTCAATCAGGCCTCTGTTGCCAGTACGGTGGCTGTAGTTTTCCTGTACTTGTGCTTTGTGGTGAATGCTTGGGTGTGGGGACGTTGGTCCCATGGCTGGCGAAATCCCTTTAGTGCCTATGGTTTGGTATTTAATAGGCCCGTTCTTGCCGATGCAATTTGGGCAATGTTGTTCGGTGTAGGGTTGGTAGCGGGGCTGTTTGGTGTCGAGGTGCTGTTGGGATGGGCTAGTTTTCAACCTAAGTTTTTAGGTGCGATCGCACTTGAGGGGCTAGCCGTTGGGCTAGGGATTGGCTTTGCCGAAGAACTGCTCTTCCGAGGCTGGCTATTGGCTGAATTAGACACCGGGTTATCACGGTTGAAGGCCATCGTTTGGAGCAGTCTGATCTTTGCAGTGGCACACTTTATCAAGCCGCTGCCAGACGTGTTACAAACGTCACCTCAGTTTATAGGGTTGCTATTGTTGGGGATAATTTTAGCTATCTGGCGATATGGGCGCTGCTGCGGGTTTCCTAGTTTGGGGTTGCCCATTGGGCTGCATAGCGGCTTGGTATGGGGATACTACATCGTAGATGTAGCAGATTTAGTGACTCCTTCAGAACAAGTGCCTGAGTGGGTAACAGGTATTCATGGCAATCCCCTGTCGGGGCTCTGGGGGTTAACGATTTTAAGTTGTTTAGTGTTGCTATCGGCGTTTAGGTTGCATTCAGAATAGCTGCCAGCAAAGCTTTTTGGGCATGGAGACGATTTTCTGCCTGATCCCAGATTCGAGATTGGGGGCCTTCCATCACCTCATGGGTAATTTCTTCTCCCCGATGGGCCGGTAAGCAGTGGAGGACAATTGCTTGCTCGTGGGCCAGGTCGAGCATGGCCTGGTTTATTTGGTAAGGCTGAAACTTAGGAATTCTAGACTCTGCCTCGGATTCATCCCCCATGCTGGCCCAAACATCAGTATAGAGAGCATGGCTACCCTGAACGGCAGTTTGAGGATCAGTCGTCACGAGCACGTCGCTACGTCCCTGACTAATTTCCGTAGCTTGGGTGACAACGACGGAATCGGGGGCAAAGCCGTTCGGGGTAGCGACTCGAATGTTTACGCCTGCCAGAGCGCAGCCCAGCATCAAGGAATGGGCGACATTGTTGCCATCTCCAAGATAAGACATCGTCAAGTTTTCAAGGCTGCCAAAGGCTTCTTTAAGGGTGAGTAAATCAGCCAAAATCTGACAGGGATGCTCTAGATCTGTGAGGGCATTAATGACAGGGATAGAAGCATATTGGGCAAATTCTTCGATTTCAGCCTGGGCAAAGGTACGAATGGCCACCACATCTAGATAGCGATCTAAGACCCGTGCCGTATCTGCCGTTGGCTCTCCTCGCCCCACCTGGGTGACACCAGCGTTAAGATCCAGGACCTGACCTCCCAGTTGATACATGGCAACTGAAAAGCTTACCCGAGTGCGGGTAGAGGCTTTCGAAAAGACAAGGCCAAGCACCTTATCAGGGCATCTGGGTTGAATACTTCCAGCTTTGAGCTGGGTTGCTAAGTTCAGCAGTCCATTTAGCTCTTGACTGCTCAAATCTGCCATGCTGAGCAGATCCCGTCCCTTCAGTGAGTCCATAGAATCTTTGGTGATATGCGGTGGAGTCAACAAGATACTACTATTTAGCCTGGGTCAGGCATATAGATGTTTTCAGGGATAGAGTGGCGATTCTTAGAGGGTAGTCTATGGGGATTTATTCACGGTTGATTTTTCCGCGTCTATTGGATGTGTCGATGTCGGGACGAGAGTTAAGTCAATATCGTCAGTCCTTGTTGGCGTCGGTCCGGGGGAATGTTTTGGAGATTGGCTTTGGCACAGGGCTTAATGTGCCGTATTACGGTGATGGAGTAACGGCAGTAACGGCGATTGATCCAAATGAGGGTATGACTCCCCTGGCAAATCCGCGTATCCAATCTTCAAAGGTACAGATTACGCTACAAACGGCTAGCGCTGAGATGTTACCGGTGGTTTCAGCATCGTTTGATGCAGTGGTCTGTACCTGGACATTGTGCAGTATCCCAAAGATAGAAGTGGCCCTGTCAGAGATTTATCGTGTGTTGAAGCCAGGGGGTAAATTTTTCTTTATTGAACATGGCCTCAGCCCTCAGCGGGGGGTGAGTAGATGGCAGCGTCGCATCACTCCATTTCAGCATCGATTTGCGGACGGCTGCCACCTGGATCGGCCGATGGCGAGTTTGATTCAATCTGTTTTTGACCAGCTGGAATGGGATGAGTTTTATGCCACCGATCTGCCTAAGGTGCTGGGATATTTTTATAAAGGTGTGGCTACGAAGCCTCTCCCTTAAAGATTTGAGCGGTTGCGATCGCAATTCTTTCAATATCTGCGTCTAACAGCGGTGGCCATTCGACTTTGGCTCGCTTGCCCTGCTCATATAGCTGACGACCGTCATAGGCTAGCTGATGTAGTGCAGCGGCCAGGGACCGGTCGATTTTCTCGGCTCCTTTTAGTTCTTCCCTAATCACTTTTAGAGCCAGCAATACAGAGGTGACCTGTCCAGGGATAGGCGGCTGCTGTTGTCCCAGTCGAGACAAAAATGAATCAACTGTGGTCAGATTGGCCTGGTTCATCACCACTTGGCGGGCTGTCTGGCTGTCCATAGTGTGCGAAAAAGTAAAAAATGTAGTGGGGATTTGCGATCAAAAGTACTGCAGGCTCACCATAGTGTTCGAAACCGTTATCGTCAATTCTTAAGTCAATGCAGAAGGGTTCGAACGCATTATCGTCAATTCCTAAGTCAATGCAGAAGGGTTCAAACGCGTTATCGTCAATTCTCAAGTAAATACAAAGCTATTTATCAAGCTTCATAGAGACTTTATGGTGGGGGGATGTCCAAGACTTGGTGCAACAAGACACACTGATAGATAGGAAATGAAGCATGCTCGTCATTCTGAACAAAATCTGTGGGTATCGGCCACAGGTTGATGGCTAGTTTTTGCAGTGTGAATAAGGGGTTGTCTAGGGAATATTTGATAAATGACAACGCTAATTTCACAAAAAATCACCCGCAGACTCTGATATGTCAACAGTAGTACTCCACCATGCCTGATTTCCCAATGGTTCCCTTTGTGGATTTATCACAACAGCATGCTCCCTTGCAGTCAGAATTGATGGCTGCAATGGCTAGTGTCGCTGAGCGAGGAGACTATGTCCTGGGTCAGGCTGTTGTTCAGTTTGAGCAAGCATTTGCTGCTCTATGTCAGGCTCGATATGGTGTGGGTGTAGGGTCTGGAACCGATGCGTTGACCCTGGGATTGCGAGCTTGCGGTATTGGGCCTGGCGATCAGGTGATTTTGCCAGTCAATACATTTGTGGCCACTTTGATTGGTGTTTTTCAAGCCGGAGCCACCCCTATCTTTGTGGACTGTGATTTAGATACGGGGCTGATTGATTTAGCTGCCGTAGAACGAATTATTACCCGGAGAACACGAGCGGTTATTCCTGTACATCTCTATGGACAGATGGTGTCACCGTCTGCGTTGCAAGCGTTGGCCGATACCTATGGTGTGAGCATTTTTGAGGATGCGGCCCAGGCCCATGGGGCTGAGCGTGACGGGATTACGGCTGGTGGTGTGGGTTTGGCGGCGGCCTTTAGTTTTTACCCTAGTAAAAATCTTGGGGCCATGGGAGATGGCGGTATGGTGGTCACCCAGAAAGAGCTGGTGGCTCAAACAGTGAAATCGCTACGCAACTATGGTTCAACGCGCAAGTATTACCATACAGACCCTGGTGGCACTAATAGTCGTTTGGATACCTTGCAAGCAGCTGTTTTACAGGTCAAACTGGTCCATCTGACCCAATGGAATCAAGAGCGCAATCGTCTTGCCCAGCGATACGATCAGGCCCTGCAACCGTTGGCAGCTGATGGGCTACTCCCCATGGTGAATCACAGTGGTCAGGGTCATGTTTATCACCTGTATGTAGTGCGATTAACAAGCGACTGTGCTATCGATCGCATGCGCCTGCAGCAGGAGCTATCTGTTGCTAATATTCAGTCAGGGATCCACTATCCCGTCCCTTGTCATCTTCAGCCAGCATTCCATCATCTGGGGTACCAACCTGGTGACTTTCCCAATGCGGAACAACTTAGCCAGGAGATCTTATCTTTGCCTATGTATCCGGGCATGACGGAACCCCAATTAGACCATGTAGTACAGACTGTGACAGGCCTGGTCCGAGCCTGTTCTGTCTTGACCTAGTCATACATCCACTATGATCGGTATTTCTTCATCTAAATCGTCACGCTGGACCCTTGAGCTAATTGTCATTAGCTGTTTAGTGATTCTCTATGGACCATTGCTGTATCACTGGGTATGGGACGGCTGGATAAATAAGAACATCAGTATTCAACATGAATACTTTAGTCACGGTATTTTAGGTATTCCCCTGGCGCTCAAATTGATGTGGGATAAGCGTCAAGCCTGGTCTGGTCTGAGCGATCGATGTAACTGGTCTGGCATTGCCTGTATAGCTTTAGCAATAGTGTTTTACACCAGCGGGGTCATGGATGCTGTCAATCTATCCTTACCCTTGATGTTGACGGGCTTGTTGCTTTGTTTGAAAGGCCCAGCGGGTTTAACGATGATGCTTTTCCCGCTGGCGTTGATTCTGTTTTCCACACCTACCCAGCTACCGTATCTGATCGAGCCCTATATTCTTCCACTGCAGAGAGTGATTGCTGCGGTGGCTGGGACTATTTTGCAAGGGTTTGGCTACGAGGTTGAGGTCAATAATATTTACTTGAGCATGAATGACAGACTGGTGGAGGTCGCTCCCCACTGTGCTGGCTTAAAAATGCTCTTCACAAGTTTATATATGGGTTTAGTGCTCACATATTGGACCGGCATCCATCGTTCACGCTTGCGAACAGGGGTTTTCTTTGTGGGTATCATTTTGGTCAGTGTGATTGGCAATATCCTGCGCAACACTATTTTGACCTTTTTCCATGGCAATAGTATGGATGCAGCGTTTCATTGGCTCCATGAAAGCTGGGGTGGAGATGTCTATTCTGCGGTGATGTTGGGAGCGTTGGTGGTGATCGTTAATACTATCCAGGACCATGTGCCTACAACGTTAGCGCTTGCCCATGGTGAAGTCAGTGCGAACGCTGAAGCCTCATCATCAGTAACGCAGTCGCCTCCCGTGGACTTTTGACCTTGTTTGAAGTGATTGGAGATAACAGATGGCGATGCTGCTCGAAATCCTAGTGTATGGATGTTTTTAGACCATGGTTTGGTCATTTCCCTTGGCTATGTCTAAGTCCCGACTCAAATGGGTAATTGTGGCTAGTTTGGCTGCAATCATTGCGGCCATCGCACTGCCTAAATATGTGTCAGGTTGGCCCTGGCAAACCCCTCCTGAGGTTCCGCAAATCCGGGATGTTCGAGAGCTTAAGGAAACCGGATTACTGTTGGCAGGCTGGTCTCAAGAATTTCAGCAAAAAGTGACTATTGGTGGTGACCAGTGGTCGGTCCAGCAATTGACCCAAGTTATTGATGCCACTCCAGAGCAAATGATACTCTTCCTAAAACCCCAAGGGCGGTCCAAGGATCAGCCCGAGGTGGAGTGGATCGACTTCGAAGGGGCGCAAAAATGGCAGACTTCCCATTCACGGCGTTTACGCATGGGGGCGTTAACGGTCAGTACGTTTCGTGCGTGGACATCAAATCAGACGTTTGCGGTGGCCCAATGGTATGCCATGCCTGATACGGGGCATCCCGCTCCTCACCATTGGTTTTGGCGAGATCAAAAGTATCAGTGGAGCCGCGATCAGCGTTTGCCTTGGGTGGCGGTGAGCCTCCTAGTGCCTATGCCTCCCTTGGGGGATGTGTCACTCTTTCATGGCGATTTAGAACGTCTGAGTCAATTAGTCCAAACATCCCTAGAGTCGAGTGTCTTTGCAAGTAATCCTCAGGCGCGATCGCACTTGTCCGCAACCGCAGCTACTCTGAAAACCCTGATAGCTCAAAAGATAAGCTAAAGTAGCTACATTGAAAAAGTTATTGTTTTCATTAGCTAGCCATAGCTCAGGTAAATTTTTATTCACTTTTTTAGATTGGTATGGCCCTGATTAGAAATGCCACAGCATTGCCAAACTATTGGAATAAGCAAAGCGGGCTGCTGCTGAGTCAGCTGCTTTTGAGTGCAGTGTGGTTGCATGCTTGGCAAGTTCCGAGCGCAGCACAGTTGAGTCCTTTACCTGAACCAGCGGAGGCCGACTCCAGTGACGTACCATCTCTGAATGTGCCTGCTGAGGGGTTTGACGGGGAGGATGGCTTACTTGAAGACAGTGAAGAATTTGGTGAGCCTTCTGTGGAAGTCTTAGAACGCCGCCCCACATTAGATGATTTAGATCCTCTGATTCGCACCCGTTCTACACCAGAACCTGTTGAAAACCTGTTTGAACAGTATCGTTTAGGTCCTGGAGATGGGATATTTGTTAGTGTCCAACGATTTCCTGACCTATCTTTTCAGGCAACTTTAGATGAACAGGGTAATGTCATATTTCCAATCGAAGGGGCTGTTTCTCTAAATGGCCTGACTCTAAATGAGGCAGAGAATAGAGTAAGAGCTATTTATAACCAATATGTGGTGCTCTCTGAGGTCCGCGCTATTGGTTTAGCAGATTCATTGCAGGGATTGCCTTATCAGTTGGCAGAGCAGCGAATAAATCAGCGGATTGCGCCTAATTACCAGGTGCTACGGGCCAACAATCCCAATCGATATCGGGTTCCAGATGTCACCCTGACTCTGACGGCTCAGCGTGGTGTCGAAGTCATCATGCTAGGGGAAATTGAGCGTCCAGGATTATATCCTCTGGGGGCTCCGAGGGTGACTGCTGCTTTGCTTGCAGCTGGCGGAGCCCGCAGTACAGCCGATTTACGTGAAATTCGAATTCAACGGCGGTTACCCAACAATCAAGTGATTGAAAAGACGGTGGACCTTTATACGCCTATTCGGGATGGTGTACCCCTGCCAGAGGAGCGTTTAGAAAATGGAGATGTTGTCATTGTCTCGCGGTTGGACCCGGCCCAATCCTACGATTACGATGTAAATTTTGTTTCTCGGTCTACCCTGGCGCAGCCTAATATTCTTGTTCGTGTGGTCAACTATCCTGCTGGCAATGTGAATGGTTTGCGAGTCCCTAACGGTAGTACGTTTGTCGATGCCTTGGTGGGGAATCGTGGTGGCGGTGGTAGCGTTGGTTTACCCCTTAACCAGGCCAACCTGCGTTCGGTAGCCCTGATACGGTTTGATCCAGAGCAGGGGGAAACCATCGTCACTAAATTGAATGCGAAAGATGCGATTTACGGTGATCCAACCCAAAATCCTCCCCTGCGGGAGAACGATGTTATTGTGGTAGGCCGGAATTTTATTAACCGCATTACGTTTGCTATCGATACCCTGACTCAGCCATTTCAGGATGTTTTGAGTTTTGTTCTCTTTTTTGATGGCATTTTTGACCGAGATCTATTTTGATGTCGCAGGTTGATGGATCGGTGAGTATGTGTACACTTAGGGACTGAGCTATGATTTGCTTAATTAATACACCGTAAACAACTCAGATCTTAGCCTGTTCAGGCTGTTTGGCAGATGTACTGCTACCCTATGTTTCACTCCACTCTCACTTAGTGCTCTTTATTCAGCGAATATCATGGTATCTCCTATCATCAAGCGATATCTGTTAGCTGTTCAGCGATATAAGTGGGCTGGACTGACTTGCTTGTTGTCAATTGTGGGAGCATCAGGTATTGTTGCGTTACAGCCACCGCCGCCTGTAGAGTACTATGCTGAAGGTGTGCTGGAAGATAATACACCCTTAGTTCTACTTACCAACACTGGAGGTACGATTGATCAAATTGGTCGAGGTATTATCAGTGAAGAACAGCTGTTATCAGAAGTTTTGCTGAGAGAGGTTGCTCGACAGCTTACCTCTAGAGGTATAGAGCTGACTCCCAACGATATTCGCAGCAATACTGCAGTTGATGTGGATAACGATGAAGGGGGTGTGCGGGCCGTTGTGCGTTTCATCGATGAAGATGAGGAAACCGCAACGATTGTGCTCAATATTTTGTTCCAAGGTATGGTGGAACTTAGTCGTGTACGTAATAAGGCTCGGCTACAGGCAATTATCGATGCGCTGAATGAACGGTTGCCGCCCATTGAAACTGCTCTCAGACAGGCGGAGCAGGAACTAGAAAAATACGATCGTGAAGAAGGTCCTGCGATTCAAGCAGCTTTAGATGGCAGCTTGCTGGGGCAGATTTCAGGCAGCCAGCAGCAAATTCGACAAAATCAAATTACTCTGGCGGGCATTGATGCTCAGATGCTTAGTTTGCAACAACGTCTGGGACTGACAGCTGATGAAGCCTATGTTTCATCAGCTCTGAGCGCCGATCCGTTGATTGCTAATTTGCGAGGGCAAATTTATCAATCTGAAAGTGAGCTTGCTCTATTGCAAGCGTCGGATTTTCGAGCTAGTCATCCAGCCGTAGTCGATGCTGCCCGCAACTTAAATGCTCTCCAAGCCCAGCTCAATCGTCGAGTCAATGAAGTACTCTCTGGGGATGGGCGAACAGCTGCTTTTCCTGCTGGTGTAGTAAATGTCAACGGTAATCTGGATCCGGCGCGTGCAACTTTAGCTAATCAGCTGGTGACGCTGCAAACTGAAAAAGATACGCTACTCAGTCAAAATCAAATTCTTGCACTGTCGGCTCAGGACTTGCGTCAGCAGTATTCTAATTTGCCTAACAAACAATTAGAGCGTGAGCGTCGTGCTTATCAGGTCGGTTTGAAAAAGGCGCTTTACGATCAGATTCAAGCACGAATTGTAGACGCGGAAGCGGCAGAAGCAGAAACGGTGAGTAGTTTAACTGTGGCTAGTCCGCCGACATCGGTAGTCAATAGGCCAGAAAAACCCAATCCAGCCACTGTGCTTCTTTTGGGAGGCTTTTTGGGGCTTTTGGCAGGTGGTGGAATCATCTTTCTGTTGGATATGCTGGACGGTACTATCCGCACTCCCGAGGATTTGGAAAAGCTATTGCGCGATCAGGATATGCCAATCTTGGGAGCTGTACCTATGATTCGTACTCGCCCTGCCAAAGCGGCTCCAATTTTGGTGCAGTCAGAGTCTCAGTATCACAGTAGCTATGAGCGATGCTTGAGCAAACTGAGGTTGACCGGCTTTGAAGATAGTGTGATTGGTCCTCGAGTGGTCTTGGTGACTAGCACCATTAGCAATGAGGGTAAAAGTATTACGGCCTATAACCTGGCCATTGCCGCTGCCCAAGCAGGACGACGAACACTGTTGGTGGAAGCTGATCTACGCTCTGGTTCTAAGGCTCAGTATTTAGGGCTGGTAAATGATTCTAAAATCCAGATGGAACCCCTTCGTTACTATGGGGGCAGCCTTGGTGACAATGTGCGGATGGTGCCATTTATTGAAAACTTATATGTTGCCCCCAGTCCGGGACCTCAGCGCCAGGCTGCAGCAATTTTAGAATCCAGTGAGATGCGGCGGTTCTTGGATGATGCCAGGGAGCGCTTTGATATGGTGATTTTAGATACGCCGTCCTTGAGCCGTGTGGATGATGCTCTGTTATTAGAAGAGCAGACAGATGGCATGATTTTAGTGGCCCGACCGGGAGTTACGGAGAGAGCGGTTTTGAATACTGCCTTGGAAGAGTTAGAACTGAATGAAGATATTCGGCTGTTGGGGGTTTTAATTAACGGCTCAAATGTGACTTTGCAGGATGACGATGACGAGTATGACTATGACGATGAGGAGGATTATCTGGCAGAAGAAGAGGACGATCTTCCTCGGGCAGTAGCCAGTACTCGGCGAGGTGACAATTTTTAGGGTTTTCCATAGGTCTTTAATATTTTGTTCCATCTAGTTTGCAGGATGGACAAGGTTTAATTACAGAACCTCTCAGGGAGTAATATTCCCTGTTAAAATCCTGTCTGTTGGATTTGAAGACTGAGCTGCTTAGGCTGCTCATTGATTTTGAAAGTTTTTTTAAGACACATGACCACATACTATTACGCCGTAGCAAGCCAGCGCTTTTTATTAGAAGAAGAACCTCTAGATGAGGTGCTCAGGGAGCGACGTCGTCATTATCAAGAGCAAGAAAAAGAAATTGATTTTTGGTTAATTAAACAGCCTGCTTTTTTAGAGGCCCCCGAGTTATCGGCTGTTAAGGCTGCTTGTCCTCAACCAGCGGCGGCGGTGGTTTCTACCGATAAGGTATTTATCACATGGCTAAAACTGCGGTTGGAGTATGTGGCGACGGGAGAGTTTGATACACCGTTGACGTCTGTCAGTGATCCACTCGCTTCCCTAGCGGCGGCGGCCTAGGTGCACTATTATCAAGCAAAATCACATTAAGTATTACTGCAACGTTCTCTCTAACGACGATTAGAGTTCTTAATGGGGATGCGATGTAGTCAGTTAGGAGATGTCGCTATGGTCAATCGTTGGCTCAGCGGAGTCATAGTTGTTTTGCTAGG
>JBCCJR010000039.1:0-20900 GCA_039045805.1 Cyanobacteria bacterium P01_C01_bin.118 | reverse complement strand
CTGCCCTACCTGCGAGAGCTCATAGCAGCAAATGGCCACCGCTTGAGCTAAGTTTAGAGACTCGTAGGGCGGACGGGTGGCAATTTTAATAAAGCGTTGGGCATGGAGCATTTCATCATTGTTTAAACCCCGATCCTCAGGCCCAAAGATCAGTGCCGTTGGCGAAACATCTAACAGCCAGGATAAGGTCAGGTCCGGAGATTCTAAGGGCGTTTGCAAATCGCGACTGCGGGCCGTGGTTGCGATCGCACGCTGGCACCCCACCAGCCCTTCGGCCAGGGTATTTACGGTTTTAGACGCCTCGATCACATCGTAGGCGTGAACGGCCATCTGTCTGGCATCGCCACCGTAAGGGTCACATTGGGGATTAACCAACACCAGCTGAGTCAGACCAAAGTTTTTCATCACCCGTGCCACCGAGCCAATGTTTAAAGGACCAGCGGGTTCAACTAAAACTATACGGAGTTGTGCCAGGGGAAAATCAGAGGACATGAGATCGCAAAGCAAGGTCTGCAGAGCCAACAGATACCTTTTAGACTAGTTTCTGAGCATAGCACTGCCCAAGAATTCAACCATGGCCCGTCAACGTCGCAAATCCGATCTACCCACCAAAACCTGCGCCGTTTGTCAGCGGTCCTTCACTTGGCGGAAAAAATGGGCCGACTGCTGGGACGAGGTTAAATACTGCTCTGACAGATGCCGTAAACGCCGTAATCAAATCACCAAATCCGAAAACCAATAATAATGTAGAGGCGTTGCATGCAACGCCTCTACATTTGTCATCGATAGCTCGTCTGCGATCTCATTGGCCCCAGATAGCGCATCAAATAAGGTGAAAAAACCTCATAGATCAGCGTCAGAGGTTTACCATGATGCCAAAACAAGTAGTGACGCCCCCAAAACGGCCCCTTTTGACCAAAAGCAGCCTCTAGTTCAGGGCTCCAGCCATAATAGATACCTTGAATATCCCGATACAGCTCAGTACGCAAATTTGCCAGACTAGCCCAAATCGGTAAAGACCGGTTTTTCAAATATTCATCCACATGGCTTGCCTCCCACCAGGAAGTAGCGTAAGCCAACCGTTGTCCCGACGCTGTCCTTAACCATACCTGACGTCTAAGCCGTGGACCTGGCACATAGCTGATCACATCTGGAGCGCCGTCGTTCTCCATGCCCACTAATGACATCTCAATCACATCAACCTCAGTAGGCTCCCGTGTTAGCAGCTGTAAATGACGTGTCGGGGAACCGTCCCCCAACATTAAAATTTGCCATGCTGGCGACAGCTGATCGTGGGGCAACCCACGCTTTACGACTGTTTCATCCCCTTGCCAAAGCATATCGAGGGAATGCCAGATACTAACCTTTGGGGCCGACGGTCCAAGCGTTGAAGTCAAAGCTCTTTACAAAAATTCATGACTCCTCTCATGATATACGCTTGACCTGGGCTCTGCAGATATTCACATCTAAAGTCACTATCAAACCGATACAAATGCCGCCTGGAAACGAAGCAGCCGCATAAACGCACTCTTCAAAACTCCAACGGCAGACTCAAAATAGTTAACTTAAATGCGGATGGCGAGAATCGAACTCGCATGGCATAAGCCACACGCCCCTCAAGCGTGCGTGTCTACCAGTTCCACCACATCCGCAAGGACTGCCTAGCAGCATATAACAGTAAACCATAAACAGCTAGCCGTCGCACAGTTGAGATTTCCTCGATTGAAATTTAGCGGAACTAGCCTGCGTGGTACGATCAGCTTCCGTCTTATGATGCTCATAGATAGAACCGACTCAGGGGCACAATGGTCATTCTTCCGGGTGTGAGGAACTGACAGGTTTCCTTTGAGGACGGTTGATAACAGTTTCCTTAAGGTAGTGGCTAGCTGATGCGCTTTTCGAAAATCTTGATTGCGAACCGAGGTGAAATCGCGCTGCGAATTTTGCGCACCTGTGAGGAAATGGGGATAGCCACCGTCGCCGTTCATTCCACCATTGATCGCCATGCGCTCCATGTGCAGCTAGCAGACGAAGCCATCTGTATTGGCGAAGCTCCCAGCAGTCGTAGCTACCTCAACGTACCTAATATTATTGCCGCTGCCATGACCACGGGGGCCAGCGCCATTCATCCCGGCTATGGTTTCTTAGCGGAGAACGACCGATTTGTAGATATCTGCGCTGATCACAAAATTGTCTTTATCGGTCCATCAGCGGCAGCCATGCGGGCCATGGGGGATAAGTCCACGGCCAAGGCCACGATGCAACGGGTAAAGGTACCTACGGTGCCTGGGAGTAAGGGACTACTCAGCACCCCTGATGAAGCCATGGCGCTGGCAGCTGATATTGGCTATCCCGTTATGGTCAAAGCCACAGCCGGTGGTGGTGGTCGTGGCATGCGACTGGTACGAGAAGCCAGCGAAATGACCAAACTCTTTTTATCTGCCCAGGGAGAGGCTGAGGCAGCCTTTGGCAACGGCGGTATTTACTTAGAAAAGTTTGTGGAAAATCCCCGCCACATCGAGTTTCAGATTTTGGCCGATAGCTATGGCAACGTGGTCCATTTAGGTGAGCGAGACTGCTCGATTCAGCGCCGACATCAAAAACTGCTAGAAGAAGCCCCCAGTCCAGCCCTGGACTCAGCACTGCGACAACAAATGGGGGAGGCCGCTGTACGAGCAGCCAAAGCCATTAACTACGTTGGTGCCGGCACCGTAGAATTTCTGGTGGACAGCCAGGGGAATTTCTATTTTATGGAAATGAATACCCGAATTCAGGTGGAACATCCTGTCACAGAAATGGTGACCGGCATCGACCTGATTGCAGAACAGATTCGGGTAGCCCAGGGCGAACGGCTGCAATTTACCCAAGCAGACATCACCCTTAAGGGACATTCTATTGAATGTCGGATTAATGCGGAAGATCCTGACCATAACTTTCGTCCCAACCCTGGTCGTATCAATGGGTATCTGGCACCGGGAGGTCTCGGTGTCCGCATGGATTCCCATGTTTACACCGATTACGACATTCCTCCTTACTATGATTCTCTCATCGGCAAGTTAATTGTTTGGGGACCCAATCGCGATACTGCCATTCAGCGAATGAAGCGCGCCTTGAGAGAGTGTGCAATCACAGGTTTACCCACTACCATTGGGTTTCACCAAAAAGTGTTGGAGCGTCCTGAATTTCTCAAAGGAGAAGTTTATACCAACTTTGTCAATCAAATGATGGGATAGGTTGGGCACTGACCGCTTTCCCCTTAGCCAGGTAGAGGAGATTCCAAAAGAGAGATTGTTATGGCGGAAGATTATCCAGAGCAGGTCAAGGCTTTTCACCAGGCCTTATACCGCCTGCGAGGGGTGGTGGAGGTCAACACCGGATTAAAATCACTGGATAAGATACCGATAGAGGATTACAATCTTCCAGGAAAAATGGGAGATTTACCCCATGCGCTTTTACGGCGTACTCAAGGAGGGTTGCCTCAAGAGGCTTGGGCAAATACAGATGTAATTTTGTCCTATGATCGGGCTGGTTGGCTAACCTTAGAGTTTCTCGCCTGGTGGGTGAGAGACTCTTCAAGCGGTGGCGCTCAGATTCAAATGAGACCCCAGGCATTATCTCCTCTAGCAAACGAAGAGATTCAACTGGGAACAACTTTAAAGTTTGTTATTGAGCATTTTTGTTTGTTGTCTGACAAAAGTGCTGAGGCCATGTTAACTCTTTTAGAAAGACAGGCCCAGTCCCTGAACATAGCTATTCAGACATACGACAATATTTTGGGTGATTTACTAATAGAAGAACCATTAGAGAATTAAAGGGATATTGTCTAAAACGGTGATGCTTTGCTGGCACCTATTTGGGCTATTCTTCAATTGGCCTGCCATTTATAGCAAGCTATATTCAGCAGCAAGCTATATTCAACAAGGGGCTAACGTTATAGCGCAAGGATCATAACCATGGGACAGGGTGATAGTCTATGGCAGGTGATTTCAGGGGGAGTCACTGCACCGCAAGGATTTAAGGCCGCTGGCATATGTGCTGGATTAAAGGCATCAGGAGCACCGGATCTGGCGTTGATTGTGTCAGAGAATGATGCGATCGCAGCCGCCGTCTATACACAGTCCCAGGTCCGCGCAGCCTGCATTGACTTTTGTCAGCAACAGTTAGAAACAGCTCCCTCTGCCCGCGCCATCCTTTGCAATTCAGGTCAAGCCAATGCCTGCACCGGACAACAGGGCTGGGACGATACCGTTACCATGGCCACCGCTGCCGCCGAAGCCCTTAGCACCAGCAGCGACAAAATTTTAATTGCCTCCACGGGCGTCATTGGGCAGCGAATCAAAATGGAGCCCCTGTTAGCCCATATTCCTCAACTGACCGCCGCCCTCTCAGAAAATGGCAACACATCTGCATCTCAAGCCATTGTTACCACTGATCTAGTCACTAAAACCTATGCCCTAGAAACCACCATCAATGGCCATCCTGTGCGGGTGGGGGGCATTGCCAAAGGCTCCGGAATGATCCATCCCAATATGGCCACCATGCTGTCTTTTATAACCTGCGATGCAGCAGTTTCACCAGATCTGTGGCAAGCCATGCTGTCCCGCGCTGTCGCTCAAAGCTTTAACCAGATTACGGTCGATGGCGATACCAGCACCAACGACACCGTTATAGCTCTGGCCAATGGGCAATCTCAGACTCCAGCTATCACCGCCCCAGATTCTGAAGCTGACAAATTAGAAGCTCTGTTAATCGAAGTTTGTATTTACCTGGCCAAAAGCATTGCCCGGGATGGGGAAGGGGCCACCTGTTTGATCGAAGTCAACGTTAACGGTACTAACACCGATGCAGAGGCCAGGGCCATCGCCCGCACCATCGCCGGATCCTCCCTGGTAAAATCAGCCATTTTTGGTCGTGACCCCAATTGGGGCAGAATTGCAGGCGCAGTCGGTCGTGCCGGTGTATCCCTGGAACAAAATCAATTAACTATTTCCCTGGGAGATTTTGTTTTACTTAACCAGGGTCAGCCCCAACAATTTGATCCTAAGGCCGCCCATAATTATCTAAAGCGCTGTGCAGAACTCAGTGCAGCCCAGTCAACAACATTCCACAGCACAGATCAAGCCAATAACCTTACCCGTGAAAACGGGCCAGTAGAGCGACAGCCCATATCCACCAAAACACTTGCCAACCCGGTGACGATTACAGTCAATGTCGGGAATGGAGCGGGAATGGGAACAGCCTGGGGATGTGACCTCAGTTATGATTACGTCAAAATCAACGCTGAGTATACGACGTAACCTATCTCGCTCATCTCCTACTGGGATGGAATAAACGTTGTCTCCATCAAAAGCTGTGGCATCCCACCGACACCATAAAGTGCTGACTACGGCTATGTCAGAGCTCAAGAGTAGTGCCGAGACTGTAAAACCATCTCATCGCGGGCGCTAATAGCCCAGTTGTTATTTGGGTTTAACTTCAACGACAGATTAAAATCTTGCAATGCCTCCTCATAATGACCCATAAGTTTTAGGGTAGTGCCGCGGGAAATCAACCATTGCCAGCGTTTAGATCGATCATGCTTGATCAAATAACCAAAATCGCTAACAGCGTTACCATAGTGCCCCAAATCACGGAAGATAATGGCACGGTTGGTATAAGCCCATAAATTTTGAGGGTCCAAATCAATCAATCGATCTAAATCAACCAGTGCTTGTCGAGTTTGACCTAAATGCACATAGGTTAAAGCACGATTTTTGAGGGCTCGCAGATGATTAGCATTGAGGTCAAGCGCCTGATCAAAATAGCGAATAGCTTGTCTATAGGCTTGCTGCTTTGCTAATACTAGCCCCGCATCTACAAGCTGGTCGGGGGTCTCAGGCATAGATGGCACCACATCAGTCATTACACTGGAGCGACGGCGCAGGTGTCGTCTCCGGGAATCTTGATTAAAGGGCGGGAACATTCGGGCAGACTCATCACAAACGATTGAGTCCATTCTGGCAAAATCACTTAACTTCTTTTATAAAAAGATGGTAATCACCAGAAGATTTCAGGATAGCTTCAAGAAGATTAAAGTTCTTCCTAAGCAGCCCAACCTCAAACACAATAAGCTTTTCAAATACGCAGGAGAATTTTGACAACAATCACAGTTAAATGTGACAACAATCACAGTAACGCATCAGGAAGATTTTTGAGAAATAGCTAATGTACTGATAAATCAGTACATCCATCCATCAATTTTGTTGTTGTTGTCATAGGTTTACATTATGCCCTTATTCTCAATAAGTGATATCACGTTGAAACAGGGATATGAGTCAAGCGACTAGTTTAATCCAAGCAATTTATAGGGCCATTAATGATCGAGATGTCCCACAGGCGGTGGCCTTAATTGATGAAAACTGTACTTATGAGGACCTAAATTTTTCAGCCACTTTTATGGGCCGAGCTGCAGTCCAGGGATTATTTGCTGAATCCTGTCAGGCCGTCCCCCAGGACTTACAGTTTGTCATTGACGATATTGCCGGAGACGACTGGGCCGTAGGCATCACCTGGCATGTGGCTCTTGACGGCATTGCCTTTCCCAATGGCCGCGGGGTAAGTTTTTATCGTTTTTCTCCAGAAAGTGGCAAACTCATCTTTGCCCGCGACTGTGTAGAACCCACCATCAAACCCGGTAAAGCTGCCTTTGCCGTGATCCGCTGGGTAACTCCCCTGGTACGTTATTGGTTAGGTAGAGAACGCACCTCCCAATGACACCACCATCTTCCCCAACATCAACGGCATCAATCGTCTCCCCTCGGGTGTTTTGGTTATTATGGACCGCCACTGCGATCTATGTAGGCCTACTGCTGCTGTCACCCCCAAGCTGGTTACCCGGGGACCCTGTCTGGGCAATACAACCGAACACGATTCAAGAGATTCTAGACGAGTCTCTTAATTTCTTTTTTATTCTGCCCCTACTAAATCTGTTGGGCATTAGCTATTTACCAGCGCCTACTGTAAATCCGGCAGTCCAGGGCTTTTTTAATTTGGCAGAAGCCTGGATTTTTATGTTTCTCCCGCTAATGTTGATGGACAAGCAAAGCCAGCACTTACCCAAAGTACTGCTCTGGGGAATGGCAATGTTTCTAACCAATGTTTTTTTGATGCCCTACATGGCACTCCGCCTAAAAAATGCCCAGTCAGAATCGGCAAATTTGGCCAATAAAGGAACCCTGTCCCGATTATTTGGATCTTTGGGGCTAATAGTGGGAAATGTGGCAGTGGTATGGTTCTGCTTTAGTCAACCCGATATAGGCGGGATACCTAGCCGATTTGCCTACCTAGGGCAGCAGGTGGGCACAAATCGGGTCACCCTGGCATTTATGGTAGACATTGCCCTGTTTTGGATATTTCAGATTTGGCTTATGGGGGCAGTGATCCCCATGGGACAAAGACTCAGGTCATTACGGTTTATACCCTTTTGGGGATTGGGCATCTGGTTACTGGTGTAGGCAGGAGTAAGTGCGTGAGTCCTCATAATATAAGTGCTCAACGTGACGCATTTAACTACTTGATTAATTTTCAGTGATTTCCCTCACCCATCAATCCATCGTATATCACCGAGAATACTGACTAACGTCATCTGTGTAGAGCCGTGATATCACTCATTCCAAGCCATGAAATCACATCAAGGCTCCGTCATCTGGGAGATGATTAAATCAATCCAATGGTTTGGATGTTATCCAAAAATTGGAGTTCCTGAAAAACGCATACACAGTAATTGCCGCCGGTTATGAACTGTGCTCCTTGCATTGGGATTTGCCTTGGGCTAAGCCCTTGACAGACACTCCTCACACGTTTCCTTCACACAGATCAAGAACACAAGCTCCTCTGGTTTGACCAGGGGAGTTTTTTTTGGGTATCAACTTTAGGCGGGCAAGCTTGGCTAGGGCTGAAGTTGGAAGTTGGAAGTTGGAAGTCGGAAGTTGGAAGTCAAAATAAGAGCTGCAGAGAGGCCCCTCGCTACGGCTAAGGGACAAGCTAAAACATAAAGATTTGCAATCTCTACTACAAATCGATTTAAGCTAGTCAGAATAGGGTTTTGAGCGGGAGGCCGACAGCGTTCTAATGAGTATCAAATTAGCTGCTAGGGTGCAGCAAGTTACACCTTCAATGACCTTGGCAATTTCTGCCAAAGCTAAGGCTATGAAGTCAGAAGGTCTGGATGTTTGCAGCTTTAGTGCTGGTGAGCCTGATTTTGATACTCCGGAGCATATTCGAGAGGCCGCCAAACAGGCTCTCGACAGTGGTAAAACGCGCTATGGTCCAGCGGCAGGAGAACCCCGATTAAGGGCTGCGATCGCCCATAAACTTAACATCGATAATCATCTTCCCTACAAGACCGAAAACATCATTGTTACCAATGGGGGTAAGCATTCTCTCTATGCCCTCATGATGACCACCCTAAACCCAGGGGATGAAGTTCTGATCCCATCGCCCTACTGGGTCAGTTATCCGGAAATGGTAAAGCTGGGTGGAGGCACACCGATAATTCTCCCAACCACGGTTGAGAGCGGCTATAAAATCACCCCTGAGCAACTGCAACAGGCCATTACGCCCAAAACCAAGTTTTTTATTTTTAATTCGCCCTCTAACCCTACGGGCGTGGTTTACAGCCCTGACGAAGTCCGCGCCTTGGCAAATGTCCTGGTGGCCAATGATATCTGGGTTGTAGCAGATGAAATCTATGAAAAAATCCTGTACAACAGGGCTGAACATCTAAGCATTGGCTCGGTTAGCGCCGACATGTTTAAGCGCACCATTGTAAGTAACGGCTTTGCCAAAGCCTATGCGATGACTGGTTGGCGCTTGGGATATTTGGCCGGTCCTGTAGAACTGATTAATGCAGCCAATACGTTACAAAGTCAGAGCACATCCAATGTATGTACCTTTGCCCAGTATGGCGCGATCGCAGCCCTGGAGTCATCGCAGGACTGTGTGACCACCATGCTTGCAGCCTTTACCAAACGGCGCATCGCCATGATTGACCTGGTTAACTCGATTCCTGGGCTCAGCTGTGTTGTTCCCAATGGAGCGTTCTACCTGTTTATTGACATTAGCAAAACCGGTCTTGAATCCCTGGATTTTTGCACTCGGTTACTCAATGAGAAACATGTGGCAGCCGTACCTGGTATTGCCTTTGGCGCAAATGATGGGATTCGCATTTCCTATGCAACGGACATGGATACCATTAAACGAGGTATGGAACGGTTAAGTGATTTTGTGCAGCACCTGTAATGTGACTGACGTAGTTCATTACAGAAAATCGCTTTTGGGAACATTGGTTTGATGCAGACAACCCAGGGCCACACCGCTGTCCAGTGGCTAATGGCACTAGACAGCGGGATAGAGTAGAAAAATGAACCTGGGCATATCCCCTTGATATAGCTGGATACCACAACAGCCGTAAGTCTAGTTCCCATAAGTTCACGGCATACATGATTGGCTAGAGACCAACAGTAACACGGCTATGAGCACTGCAAAACGCTGCATGCATTCAGCACTTTGCCATAGCTGATGTAGTTCCATATCAACGAGAGCGGTGACAATGGCTAAAACACCATTGTGCTAGAGCGTCTTAGCATCTAAAACTGCTGTTTTTAGTTTTAGATGCTGTTTTATTGGCAGTAAACCCTGAAACCACTGGGTACAGCTAATCAGTCGCACCCAGTATTTCTATGATGTTCTACATAAATTACTGCTGAATTCCCGGAGAAATGTTGTTGTATTGACTTCAGGCTTTACAAACAGCCATTCAGCTAAAAGCTGTTGTTAGCCATACAACAAAGTTCCTGTTCTAAACCAGGATAACGAACCGACAGAATGACAGATATTGGTGAAGGAACGCTTAATTTATTTGAATACAGCAGATTTTATTTTTTTGAAGATTGTTGGATTCTCTAAATTAGTTCGGATCAAGTCCATCTCGCAGACCATCGCCAATAAAGTTAATGCTTAAAACGGTGAGAAAAATAGCCGCTCCTGGAAAAATGGCCATGTGGGGAGCACTGGCCAGATAATCCTGGGCCGTAAACAGCATGCGTCCCCAGGTAGGCACATCGGGAGGAAATCCCAAGCCTAAGAAGCTGAGCGTGGCCTCTGCTAAGACTGCATTGCCCACTGCCAGGGTAGCGGCCACAATCACCGGTCCCAAGACATTGGGCAACAGGTGATGCCAGATCAGCCTGGGTGGCTTGGCTCCCAGGGCCTGGATCGCTTGCATAAAGGTGCGATCTCGAGTTGATAAAAAGCCAGCCCGTACCAACCGCGCTACCGACATCCAGTTAAACCCGCCGATCACCAGCACCACCAGGGCAAAAATTCCGTTTTGGGGTCCCAGTTGGTCCCTGGCCCAGTCACCAAATAGATAGATCACCAGCAAAGACAGCGGCAATTGGGGCAACGATAGAAATAAATCAGTAAACCGCATCAGCAGGGAGTCGATTAAACCACCGTAGAAACCTGCGATCGCGCCAATCGCAGTCCCTAAACTCACCGCCATGGCCATGGCCGTCAGCCCCACCATCAGAGACACTCGGCCCCCTATCATGATCCGCGCTAGCTGATCTTGTCCCAGGGTATTGGTACCAAACGGGTGGGCCAGACTGGGAGGCTGACTCGCCAAAGCAAAATCAATGGCATCCGCAGGTTGTAAATAAACCAGCGGACCCACAAAAATCAACAGAATAATGACAACAAAAGTGATGGTGCCAAACAGGGTGGTGGGTTGTAGTTTATTCAAGTTGGACATAGATCAAAATTCCCCCTATCCAAGCCTCACCCGTGGATCCAACCAGCCATACAGCACATCGGCCAACAGGTTAAATAGCACCACCAAAACCGCATAGATAAACGCCACCGCCATCACCACAGGCGTATCGCTGCGGTTAATCGAATCGATCAGTAGGGCTCCCATACCGGGAATGCGAAACACCTGTTCTAAAACCAGAGAACCAGTAAACAAGCTGGGAATATCCAGCGCCAATAGTGTCACCACTGGAATTGAGGCATTGCGCAACACATGCACACCCAACACCCGCCCCCGGGTGAGTCCTTTGGCACGGGCCGTACGCACATAGCCCTGGGGTAGTTCCTCCGCAATGGCCGTACGGATAAAGCGCATTAAAATCGCCGTTTGGAATAGGGCCAGGACCGCAACGGGCAAAATCGACTGCCGCACCAGCTCCAGAAAACTGCTCCAGTCATTGACCACCAGGGTGCTGCTATAGATAAAGGGCAGCCATCCCAGACGCACACTAAAGACCAAAATAAGCAGCAATCCGGTAAAGAACGTGGGTAAAGAAAAGCCCACAAAGGCCAGGGTGGAAATTAGCCAATCCACAATCGTGCCTTTTTTAAGGGCGGATAACGTCCCCAACGGTAGCGCCAGCAGCACACTGAGCACATAGCCAGAACCAATCACCCATAGCGTGGCTGGCAACCGCTGCACAACTAGCTCACTAACGGGACTCCGGCTGCCAAAGGAATAACCAAAGTTGCCCTGCACTAAGGCCCATAGCCATTTGAAATAGCGAATAATAATCGGGTCGTCTAGCCCCAGGGAACGACGCAGGTTTTCTCGCACTTCTGGTGTGATAGAAGGGTTAGTGGCCATTTCACCAAGGGGATTGGTGGGTGCGATCGCAAGCAGGACAAAAATCACCACACTGATAGCCAGCAATGTAGGAATTGCCACTAATAACCGGCGACCAACATATCTCAGCATTTGTTAGACAGCACGTTAAGCATCCAAGCCAGACCCGCAAAATCTCCCACAGAAATACTCAATTTTTACACCTACAAAACCTAACGGAATAAAAGCACCGGCACCCGTACGCTCCTCAGCAACTGAACCGTAGTGCTGCCAATCACCAAATGACGGATACGACTATGGCCGTAGGCTCCCATCATTAATAAACCAATTTGGTTTTGCTCAATGTAATCAGCAATCACTTTTTCGGGGTCACCGCTGCGCAAACTTGTAGTCAGGGTAAACCCAGCCTGTTGCAGTGTGTGTTTAGCATCCGCCTGAGCTTGGGACTTCACATCATCGGCGTCAGACTTAGCCACCGTCAGCAAGTGAATATCGATACCCTTAAAGCCTTCAGCACTATCCACCAGGAAGTTCAAGATCCGCTTCCCCGTAGGACTACCGTCGTAGGCCAACAGCAGTCGCTCAATCGGAGCAAAGGTTTGGGGTGTTACCAGGCAGGGCTTGGTGCTGCTGCGCACAATCCGATCAATATTGGCCCCCAAATGATCTGAGGCAAAGTCTGCCGCCTCTCCGCGTTTGCCCAAGACCACCATATCCACATCCGCTTCAAAGTCATGGAGCAGATCAACTAAGAAACCGGTCTGATTAATCAGCTCAACATCGCTCAGCCCTTCAGCCTTCAGTACTTCATCAGCATTTTTCAAAATTAGCCGCGCCCGCTGATTATTGAGTTTGGCCCGCTCATGCTCCAGATTGACCAAATCAGTCAACAGCTGATCCGAGGCCCCCAGACCAATACTGCCGCTAAAGTTACCAGTCGAAACGACCTTTTGGCTACGAATATCGGTGACAAATAGGACCTTCGTCTGGGCCTCAAATTTACGGGCCAGCCAGGCACCATATCGATAAATACCGTCTGCAAAAGCAGATCCATCGGAGCACAAAAGAATCGTTTTCATTGAGGGTGTTTTTTCGAAAGAGTTAAATCTGTGAGAGCGCAGCGGTGCTAGTAGTTTATCAGGCGATAATTTCCCAGTCGGGCAGTATGCCAGGTTTATCCGTTAGTAACGAGTTCTTCCTCGGTGGCGAGGCGATTCAGTAGGGTGGCCGTCGCTTCATTAAGGCCCACCACAGTCACCTCCACCCCTTTACGGCGAAACTTTTGCACGGTTTTGTCTAACACTTCCACTGCCCCCTGGTCCCACAGTTGGGCCTGGCTGAGGTCAATGGTCACGTGCTCCACGAGTTCAGCAAAGTTAAAGGAGGCGGAAAACTCATCCCGAGACAGAAAGAAAATTTGCCCAGACACTTTATAAGTGCGGTGCGCGCCGTCTTCGCTGAGAACTTTCTCAACAAACACCAGCTTGGCCACTTTGCGGGAGAAAAACACCGTACTCATGACAATGCCCGTCGCCACACCCAGGGCAAAATTACGGGTAAAAATAATTACAAACATGGTGGTGAGCATCACCGCCACCTCGCTGCGGGGAACCCGGCGCATGTTGGTAAACGAAGACCAGCGGAAAGTACCAATGGACACCATGATCATGACGGCCACTAGAGCAGCCATGGGCATCTGTCTCACCCAGTCTTGTAAAAACAAAATAGCAATTAGCAAAAACACACCAGCCGACAGGGTGGAGAGGCGACCCCGACCACCGGACTGTACATTAATCACCGACTGGCCAATCATGCCGCATCCGGCCATGCCACCAAAGAAAGCGGTCACTATGTTGGCCACCCCCTGGCCTTTGGCTTCCTGGTTTTTGTCACTGGGGGTATCGGTAAAGTCATCCACCAAAGATGCGGTGAGGAAGGAGGCCAACAGTCCCACAACTGCCAGGGTGAGTGAGTAGGGCAAGATAATTTGTAGGGTTTCCAGGGTGAAGGGTACCTGGGGCAGGGCAAAGATTGGGGGCGCGGTGGGTAATTCGCCCATATCGCCTACGGTGGGTACGTCTAAGCGGAGTGCGATCGCAGCAATGGTCATCACCGCCAGAGCCACTAGTGGAGATGGCACCACCTTAGTAAAGATAGGCAATATGTAGATAATCCCCAGGGACAATAGGGTGAGCACATAGACCATGGGTGGCACCCCCGTCAGCTGGGGCAGCTGCGCCAAAAACAGCAATACCGCCAGGGCATTGATATAGCCAATCATGACCGCACGGGGCACAAATTTCATCTGACGGCCCAGTTTGAGCACCCCAAACAGCACCTGAAAAATCCCAGTCAAAAAGGTGGCCGCCAGCAAATATTGCAGCCCATGGTCTTTAACCAAATCCACCATCAGCAGAGCCATTGCTCCAGTAGCCGCTGAGATAGAGGCCGGTCGCCCACCCAGAAATGCCGTAATCACCGCAATAATAAATGAAGCATAGAGACCCACCTTAGGATCCACCCCGGCAATAATCGAAAAGGAAATCGCCTCAGGAATCAGCGCCAGACCCACCAAAGCCCCCGCCAGCAGATCATCCTTTGGATTTAACAACCACTCCCGTTTAAGGGCACGCAAATTTAGGGACCGGAGGTTGAGATTGCGAGTATTCAAGGGAGCTCCTTATGCCTGGAAAAATTTAGTTGAATAGGACAGAAATATTGCCCACTCGATGTCACTAGCCTGCAAGCAAACTAGACACGTAAAACGCTCAAACCCACACAATAGGTCAGAGTCTTTGTGAGGCTTGCAGCAATCTGTTCAAAAACTGGAGCCAGTTGAAACGAATGGCAGGGTTCAGAAAGCTACAACCTCATTCTTTGAACTCAGCTAAGCTGGTCAGACAAAGCACTACAGCTCGTGAATACACTTACTTAATATTTCTTCACCTACTCCTATCTAAAGGCAATTTGGCAGCAGTGTCTAGGGGGCAACTAAAAAGAACCGGTAAAGACAGCCGTAAACAAAATGGTAGGGTGAGCAATGCCTACTGTTCTTATAAGCACCCACACACCAGCAATGGCCAAACAGCGCTTGGATGTATACCTGGTTGAGCAAGGTCTGTGCGATTCACGACAACAGGCTCAGCGATGTATTCGAGCAGGTGAGGTAAAGGTGGATGAAGCGGTGATTGATAAGCCAGGAACGCCCATCAAAGAGGGGGCGGTAGTGGTACTTAAGCAGAAATCACCCTATGTGTCACGGGGTGGGGAGAAGCTGGCAAAGGCGATTGCTAAGTTTGAGGTAGCGGTGGAAGGGCGCATCTGTTTAGACGGTGGCATTTCTACCGGAGGCTTTACCGACTGCCTGTTACAGAATGGAGCCAAACAGGTTTACGGCATTGATGTTGGCTATGGTCAGGTCGCTTGGAAAATTCGGCAGGACCCGCGAGTCTCTTTAAGAGAACGAACTAATCTACGCCACCTCACCCCCGAAGAGCTATACAAAGAAAATGACCAACGTCCTGACTTGGGGGTAATGGACGTATCTTTCATTTCTCTCACCAAAGTTCTTCCCGCGTTTTGGAATCTGATGACGGATGTAAGAGAATCTGTTTTATTAGTGAAACCCCAGTTTGAGGTGGGAAGAGAGAAAATTGGAAAAAAGGGCGTGGTGAGAGATCCGAAAGACCATGCAGATGCTATCTGGCAAGTGTATATTACTGCGCAACAGCTGGGCTGGCATGCGCAAGGTCTTACCTGGTCACCTATTCGGGGACCGGCAGGAAATATTGAATATTTGCTATGGCTAGTAGCTGACGATAAAGATATGGGTTTAACTAAGGATGTAGTTGTACAACTGGCACAAACTGCCTGCAGCTCGTTTACCAATTGACTAGAGCTACAATAGGGTCCGTACAGAGACCTGCCATAGTTACCATGGTTGCTTTACCTGAGCAGTATTTAAGCGTCGATGATTATCTGCGTCTAGAAGCAAAAAGCCCCATCAAACATGAATATATTGATGGCAAAGCCTATGCTATGGCTGGGGCAACTGATAGCCATGTGACCATCGCAGGCAATCTATTTGCGGCGCTGCGAGCACATATACGGGGCAGTGGTTGCCGCCTGTACATTTCTGATATGAAGGCACGGGTTGAGTCGCGAAATCGTTTTTTTTATCCTGATGTGATGGTTACCTGTGATCCGCGTGACCAGGAAACGGATACTTACAAGCGATTTCCAAAGTTGGTTATTGAAGTATTGTCTAAATCAACAGAAGCTTTTGACCGAGGTGATAAGTTTGCGACGTATCAGGCGTTGGAGAGTTTGCAGGAATATGTGTTGATTAACACTCGGCATCAGCGAGTAGAAATCTTTCGTCGTGATGATTCTGGCCTATGGGTTTTGCAATTTTATATGTCAGCAGATGAGACGTTTGAGTTGAAGAGTATTGGCTTTATGGGTACGTTTGCTGAGCTTTATGAGGATGTTGTTTTGGAGCCATCTGAAATTCCTGAAGAGGTAAGAGTGGAATATGGCTAGCACTTTAAAGTGCAGCAAAGATGGCAATTGACTTTTTAGAACGTTATCCTTGAGCAGGGTCAATCAGCCTTTTAGCTACTTAGCATGCAGCAACCAATAACCTATAACTGGAAACGATTTTGGTATCCTCAAGGAACCCAAGTTGAAACTTGTTATCGCGGCTATCTAATTGACCCAGAAAGGAATCAATATCCAAACCCTAAGCTAGTTGAACTAGAAAAATTAGCCGATATTCCTTGTCTAGTTTTACTGGGTGAACCAGGCCTTGGCAAATCTACAGAACTCAATAATTTAAAGCTACATACAGCGGAGATTTCCAAGAATGATGACGATATTATGCCACCATTCAGTCTACGCTCATGCACTAATTTGAAAGGCAGCTTATTTGAAAATGAGCAGTTTATTGATTGGAAAAATGGACAACATCGCCTCTACCTGTTTTTAGATAGTCTGGATGAAAGCTCGAATATTCAAGTTATTGGTAAACAGCTAGTTGATATTTTGGGCAGTAGAACTTACCGAGATAAACTTAATCGACTTTATATTCGTTTAGCTTGCCGTGATGCTATTTTTCCTGCCTTTTTGACAGAAGGATTAAAAGGGCTTTATGGTGAAAGTTATGCAGCTTATAAACTTGGTAATCTCAGATCGATTGATGTGGAAAGGTCTGCTGAAAGGAACTTTGATAAACCTCAAAAATTCATCTCTGACATTGAGGAGAATAATCTGACTTATTTTGCCCGTAAACCCATTACGCTGAAAGTTCTTTTCAATCTGTATAGGCAAGATAAGAATATCTCTAGGCTTCATACCATAACTGATATCTATCTAGCAGGTTGCCAAGCTCTGTGTGATGAAGATCCAGAGCATCCCAAACGACCTGGTATTGGCGATAATTTAGAACTGGCTAAACGACTGACACTTGCTGGTCGTATTGCTGTAGTTACCGTTCTCTCTGGTCGAAATACTGTTTGGGTTGGAAGATCTGGCGAACAAGATTTTCAAAAAGATATTGAGTACCACGAGTTAGCTTTCGGATATGAAGCCACTAATGAAGTAGTTTTTGAAGCCAAAGATAGATTAGTCCATGAAGTCTTAGAGACAGGTCTATTTATTCGAGAGGAATCTTATCAAAGAGGCTGGACACATAGAACCTACGCAGAATTTCTAGCTGCGTGGTATTTAGATAAATGCTCTTTAAGCTCAGAACAGATACTTAATTTCATTCTTCATCCTGACGGTCACGTTATTCCTCAGCTTCAAGCAGTCACAGCATGGCTGGCGAATATGCGTTCTGAAATCTTTCAAAAAATCGTTGAAATAGATCCTGATGTATTAGTTCAAAGCGATATCACAAATAATTCGACACGATCAAAACTAGTAGACTCAATACTAGAGTTACACAATCAGGGAAGCCTAAGGTATTTACGAGCTTTGAAATACCTTAGGCTTAATCATCCAAAACTATCAGACAAACTAAATTCATTTATCCTTGAGCCTACCAAGAACAAATGGTCAAAAATGGTAGCGATTGACATTATTGAAAGTTGTCATCTTAAGGAATCTCAAGACACCCTTCTGAGAGTTGCTCGGAATTCAAAGCACCCTTATGAAGTAAGACAATGGGCAGCTAGAGTCATCTGTAAGATAGGTAATGAAACTACAAAAGAGCAATTGAAACCCTTAGTTCTGGGTCAGGGTGAAGATGACCCAGGTGATGAACTAAAAGGATATGGCCTCAGAGCAGTATGGCCTAAGCATATTAGCGTTCAAGAACTATTAGAAAATATTTCTCAGCCTCAGGAACAAGGAAGCGTTGGAGGAACCTATCAAAATTTTCTTACCCAAGAATTTCTTCAAAATCTAGCAATTTCTGACTTACCAATAGTGTTGCAATGGCTTGCAAACTTACCAACTAGACATGAGTTAGGTTATCCCTTTAGGGGCTTATCTGACTCAATCATGCAACTAGCATGGCAGAACTTCGATCAGCCTGACGTACATGAGGTTTTCACTTCTGTAGCCATCCTCAGACTAAGAAAATCCGATTCAATCTTTGGCAATCGTCCCAGTTCAGAGAGTTCACCGTTTATCAATTTTGATAGCGACGAAACTCGTGATGATCAAATAGAACCTTTACTGAGAGAATCAAGCGACAAGCGTAGGCATCTAATAAAAGCAATCGTAGCATCAGTCGATGACTCAGGACCTCATCATCAGCTTCCATGGTTGATAGAAATCATATCTTCCGAAGATATATTGTGGCTAATTGAGCAGGTAAAACTTTCAGAAGCTTGTGAAGCTAATACTCAACAAATCTGGATAAAACTTTTACGCTACTTTCCAGTATGGAAGCATCCCTACTCAAAAAATATTAAGTATATTGACTCATTTTTAGAAGGGTGCCAAGCAAATTCTGCAATGTATGCTGAATTCAAAGATCAGATTACTCCTATTGAATTGAACTCTAAACGGGCTACTGAACTACAAGCTGCATATTTCCAGGAACAGAATCTGATACAGCAATACAGTCAAGTTTCTCAACTTGAGCTACCTCCTAAACAACGAGTAATAGAAGCGCTAGAGAAAGTTGAAGCAGGATGCCCAGATTTATGGTGGCAGGTATGTGTAGCAATGACTCTGACGCCAACAAGCATTGATGGAAACTACGATCTCGATAGCGTTGTTTTCACTACTGATATCACGACACTTCCTGGATGGATAGAAGCAGAAGAAAATACAACTAAAAGAATAATTAAATCTGCTAAAAACTACCTTAGTGCTCGCGACCTTAAAACTTTAGGAATAATTAGTAAGAGTAATTTGTCTCATCCTTTATTTGCTGGGTATCAAGCAATATATTGTGTAGAGAAACAAGAGCCAGAGTTTGTGTCAACTCTTTCTATTGACACATGGATCAAGTGGATTCCTTCTGTTCTTAGAAGCATCAGTCCTTCGAATGTGCGACGGCCAGAAACTGATGAAATTACTCAAAGGATTATAAAAACTGCCTACAGTTGCATACCAGAGCAATTTATTGAAGCACTTATTACCTTGATTCTGCAGTGGAATTATCAGCCTCAAAAACCAGATTGTGACGATGATATCTATCGATCAACTAGTCAGTTACTGGATCAGCCTATAGCCAGCATTATTCTTGAGAAAATTCCAGAAGAAGACCTAACTGCAGGAATATTAGATATTTTGTTCAAAGACTTTTTTCAAGAATCTATTGAGCAAGCTACATCCACAGCAGTGTCTTTTATACCTACGTCAATCCCCAATGCTAGTGAAGAGAGGAATAAAGCAGTCGTCGCCTCTCGAATGCTGCTTTTATATGGTGACGGCTCTAGTTGGCCCACACTATGGTCTGCAATACAGCAAGATATTAGCTTTGGTTGTGAAGTCTTTGAATCAGTCGCATTACAAGCTGTTTATGAAGGTGGAGTTGAGCAGAATCTGCACGAAGATCATGTGGCCGATCTGTACATCTTTTTAGTTCAACAGTATCCAGATATCAGTCCAACGTCTAATGAAACCAAGTCTAGAGAACCTACCGGTGTAAAAGCTAGAGTTTCTCAAGGCTTTGACACTGTCCAACAATGGAGACGATATATCCCGCAACATTTACAAGCACGCGGAACCGAAGAAGCATGCAAGGCTTTTAGAAAGATCATGCAGATTTTGCCAGAGCAGAAAAACAATTTACAGCTCTATCTACTTGCAACTGAAAATCTACTTCGCCGTAATACTTGGCATCCACCCACACCAAAAGACATACTGACAACATGCGCTATGGAAGCCCCCTCTAAGGCAATTTTATCTACAGTTGATGAAATTAATCAAAGGACAATAAAAATGGAGAAAGAGCCTAAAAGTATTGATAACAGTGTTCGCATTGGAGGCAACAACAGTGGGAATGTAAATATAGGCAACAACAATGAAATTGATACGAAGATTAATGACTCTCCGTCTAAAACTGAAAAGACTTCAAACTGGCAGTTTTGGGCATCTATATCTGTAGCAATATTTTTAGGTGTAGCAACACTTATAGCTACTATTTTTGCAAACGACCTTAGAAATATTTTTCCAAAATCAGATCCCCTGCCTTCAGTTGAATCATCAAAAGAAGAAGAGAAGTCACAAAGAGATGATTTAGAAGTTGAGCCAAGTTCCAAATAATCATGCAAATCACAATTGACTTACCCCCAGACTTAGAACAAGACCTCATGCGTCAAGCAGAACAATCAAACATTCCGCTGCCCACATTGATTCTTCAAGTACTGCGACAAATCACCCAAAAGCCATCCATTCCTCAGTGGCCAGACACAATCCTTTCATACCAAGGTATTCCCGACTTTCCGGCCTTTGAAAGCTACCGCGATGAACTCCTGCCCCCCAGTGAGCCAGAGCTATTCTGATACAATATCTGCTCGATACCTGCGTTATCAGTGACTTCATCAAAGGTGAACCAGGCACCCAAAATCGGCTTAAGCGAACATCCCCTGCTGATATAGCCGTTTCGGTCATAACCGTAATGGAACTTCGCTACGGTCTACTCAATAATCCTCAACGAGCCAAGAAAATTGAGCCAGCCATTACCAGCTTGCTTGACTCCGTATCAATTTTGGAATTTAGCGAAGAAGAAGCCGAACAAGCTGCCCAAGTTCGTTCAATCCTGAAAAAACAAGGTCAGCCGATTGGGGCCTACGATGTCCTAATT